>NZ_VOYD01000061.1:0-5335 GCF_013420435.1 Acinetobacter sp. YH01008 | reverse complement strand
AAATTCATGCACGTGTAGCAGTCCTCAACAGATTTACGGAATTAGGTCGACCACTTACCCAAGTTACGCCTTAAATTTGGCTCAATTAGGGGCGCTTTGCATTTCAAATCTTTGTGCAACAAAGCCCCTTGAAACTATTGATCGGGTCGAATACTTGACCACTAGATGTTGTAATTAAATTTTTAACACCTAAATCAATGCCAACGGCTGATTTTAATGGGTGGACTGGTGCTTCTACTGTGCTTTCAACACCGAAAGAGATATACCACTTTCCAACATGCTTTGAGATTGTGACATTCTTGATTTCACCAAGAATCTCTTGTGACTTTCTGAATTTCACAACGCCAATGTCATTAGGTAACTTAACTTGGTTGCCTTTAACCCAACAGTATCTATTGAATTGAACAATACGAATGGAATCATAGCCATTAGATTTCTTTTTGAATCGTGGCATGAGTGGTCTAAATTGGACTTCACGACCATCCGGCAATTTAAAGAATCTTGGTTTTTTGGCTTTAAATGGTTTTTGCTTTAACTTGGCTTGTTCTTTCGGGTCAAAGAACTTCCCCCAGGCATCACCAAGATCACGCACTTTTTGTTGAAGTGAAACGCCATTTGAACTGTTTTCCAGAAAAGCACACTCAGGTTTTTTTCGTAATTCAGGAATTTTATTGACTAAATTAACTTTGTTGATTCGCTCATTATTAGCAAGCATCTCGAACGATACAGCTAAAATTTGATTCCAAACAAAACGTGCAGAGCCAAGCAACTTGTTTAAAACAAGCTCCTGCTCTGCATTAGGCTCAAGCCTAAATTTATACGCTTTGTTGATTTTCATAAATGAGTATGTATGTGTTAATATAATCAAATGCTATCATTAAATGAACAATCAAACAATGACTGAAATCTATAAAAACCGCCATTCAGCCTTTAACTTACACGTACACCTAGTATTTATTACAAAGTACAGAAAGAAAATTCTAAATGATCTACATCATAAGTATTTTATTGAGTGTGTAGACGAAATATGCAAAGATTTTGATGCAGAGCTAAAAGAATGTAATGGTGAGGCTGACCATGTTCACATGCTTATTCAGTACCCACCAACTGTTCAGCTTAGTAAGTTGGTGAATAATTTAAAATCGGTAACAAGCAGAAGAATGCGGAATGAATTTTTAGATTTACGTGGTAGTTATGCAAAACCTGTTTTATGGTCACGATCTTATTTTGCAGGGTCGTGCGGTGGTGCGCCCTTAGATATTATTAAGAAATACATTCAAAACCAACAAGGTTAAAATCTGTGAAATTCACCTCCACCCTGACTGTCGGGTGGAGTCCTCTTTCACTTACAGATAGTAAATTGCATATTCCTATGTAAATCTACCCCCTATTCCTATTTGCACCCTACCATTCATTTCTGTTCGTATAAGCCACTAGGCATGCCAAACTCTTGATTAATGGTATCAATATTGATACTATTAATCATTGGCACTATTGAGCATTTAAATGGCAAATCTTGATCAACTTATAGAACAAATGCGGAATAATCCAAAAAATATCCGCTATGTCGATTTACTCAAGGTTTGTAAGCAATATTTTGGTGAACCAAGACAAACAAGTGGTAGTCACACGGTATTTAAAACACCGTGGCAAGGCGATCCTCGTATTAATCTTCAAGATGATAGCGGAAAGGCTAAACCTTATCAGGTTAGGCAAGTATTAGCTGCACTTGATAAACTTAAAACATTGTGAGGTGTCAAATGGATAGCAAACAATTTACTTATCGTGTTACATGGTCAGCAGAAGATAATGAGTATGTTGGTCTATGTGCCGAATTTCCGTCACTGTCTTGGCTCGATGCAGAACAATCTAAAGCATTTTCAGGGATTGTTGATCTTGTTGCTGAAGTTGTAGCAGATATGATCAGCAATAATGAGAAATTACCTGTACCGCTTTCAGAAAAAAAGTATAGCGGACGGTTTGCTGTTCGTGTTCCATCAATGGTTCATCAAAAACTAGCACTTGAAGCTGCGGAGCGTGGTGTGAGTATGAATCGTTTGGTATCGGCAAAATTGGCTATGTAGTTTTATATCTTGATGGTCTACTTGGAATGAGAATGACTGGTAGACCATAAACAAGAATAGCTGGTTGGTTTATCCAATAATTTGCAGAAAATGGAATAAAAATTTATCTAGACCTATCTACACATAATTTTCGTTAAAAATTAATATTCAATTTTTAGCAAGAATAGCGTTATATTTTGATCAAAAAAAATGCCCAGAGAAGGATCAATGGGCAAAACTAAGGACCTTGACGGTCATTCAGAAACTACAGCTAGCTTCTAGCTATGATTCTGCACTTAATTAAAAAAAGCTACACTGGCTGAATATATCAAAAGTTAAATCATGTGATTTATCATTAATTAACACACTTGAGAAAATGAGTTCATCACTCTGCTGATTAATACAGTAATTCACCAAACAAATCCGCTCTAATCTCTTCCAGGCTCAGATCTGATTTCATTCTATTACAGAGTGGATGAACCAGCAGACCATTCTCTAGCACCCCTTGGCCACCTGCGGCTTTGGCAATCCGATGATCCGATTCAGTAGAATCGAGATAGATTAATCCATCACAAATGGGGCAAAAGTTATGATTACCCACCAGAAAATTGTGCTTAAGCAAATTTTTGGTTAATGCTGAAAAGGCCTTGGGCTTTGATCGAGAGATCGGGCTAATCGATTCAACATATCCGACTACATGCTCTACAACCCCATCATCATAATTACCCAAAAATCTTTCAGAATAAAACTCATTAAAGTTGATGTACTTGAAAGCCTTTGACATCGACAAAATAAAGGTGTTCAGGCATTCTTCATCTTCAAAATCGACATCCATTTCCAGGCTTAAACAGATAAAGGCTTTATAAACGATTTGTAGCCGATCATAGCCTTTAATCCCACTGCCGAACTTACCGACCGTTTCAGTGGTCGCCACTGGAAAATTGGCAATCAAGAACTCAATACTACGGCGGACACGTGTAAACTCTTTAAAGCTAATGGTTCGATGGTGAATCTGCATCAGGCTTTCATGAATTTCAAACACAATAGCAAACCATGCCAGAAAGGAAGTAATCTGAAAACGCTGGTCCTTATAAAAATATAAGAACGGATGTAAGCCCAAACTCGGAACCCCAGTATTTTTTACAGGAGTGGCCATTCTGCAAAGGACCGTAAACAGATGTGACATGATCTTTTCAACGCGTTCACCCTGATTCAGGCTCATGATATTATGAATCTGATCACCCGCGATGATATTCATGAGCTCATTGACCAAGCCAATTTTTTTGCCATGACTCATTTCAGTATCTAATAATATGGTAGAGAAAAGCAGCTGATGGATCTTCTCCCCCAACTCGATCAGCGAATTTAAACGTGTATATTGAAGCTCTTCTAAATTGGATTTATTGTCATTGATATAACAACAGGCATAGATCGCATAATATGCATCACTTCCCCGACTTCTTAGATGATATTCCTCATATTTATCTAGGCGTTTAGTATCTGAATTAATCGATTGGAATACGCGTCTTGCGTCTTCTGGAGTACCAAGCACTTGCCGGAAACTGATTTTAATATCGTCTAATTTAGATTTTTGTTCTGCAAATTTAGGATCAATACAAATTTTTTGGAAGTCAGCTAGATCTCCTAAATGATTTCGCAGGTCACGAATATCTTCTTTTTGTTGATCGCTAAAATTAGGCGCTTGAGTGGCTTGTTCATCTGCAAAATATCTCTTGACCCAAGCATAAATACTCGAAAGACGATGCGCCCCATCGATAATATAGATGTTGCCGTGTATATCTTTCCAATACAAGATACACAAATTGATATTTTGATCTTCTGTACAATTCTCAATAAAGTTTGCAATTTCCTGCACACTCCAACATTCAGTAGAACGCTGGTTATCCGCTTTAAATAAACATTTGATGATGGCATGCTTTTCAAAATCAGTCAGTGCCACTTCAAAATTATCACGCTGCATTGAAGGCGACATTTCTTCTGGCAACATGACTTTACGCTGAATGATATTCGTCAGTAATCGAGTTTGGCCCATTTTTTGTTTTCTCCAGGCAGCACTTTCCTATATTCGCTAAAGCACGAAATTTGAAAGTGCATATAGTTCAATTTAGTTAAAGCGATGAATTAAATGACCGTCAATATCCGGTCAGCGCTAACAAAAGAAACCTAAGAGAAATGGGTACTTTTAAGATGATATTTTTCATATTGTAATCTCGTTGATCAATGTGAAATTTGCCAACATCTTTTCCACGAGATGGTGGCAAACCAAATAGGGGTGGAAATACCGCTCAACGAAACGGCCAGTCATAGACTGCCCTACTTGGCCTGCCATAAAGCATTGCCATGCAGACACAAAAGAGCCACTAAAAGTGACTCTTTAGTACGTTGAGATGCGGGTTTCCACGCCCGATTACAGATTTTGCTGTAATGTAATTATCATATGGGTATCTTTTTCTTTGGTCAAACCAAATTAGAATTTTTTTATTCATTTTTAAATAAAAAATATAAATCGATAACGTATGGATCAAATTGAAAGCAAAGAAAAAAATCAAATTCGCGGATTCCCAGGCCTTTGCTTTGTTAAAATCTGATTTGCCAAGCAAAGGCCTGGGCCCCTTAAATTGAACGATATCTGCTTAGGCTATTTCCATAAGGAAGTGTGTTGTACAGCTTCCAGTAGCAAATCAAATGCAAGGAATAATGTGATGTTTTTATTGCTTTGTTGATCCATAAAAAATACCTGAGTCTCTATTATTAAGTGATAAATGAGCAGCAAGAAGTTTTCCTAGTCAGGTAAATGATATTTATGCACACGTAGCTGTCTTGAACAAATTCACAGAATTATGATCTCTAATCACCAAATATCGTACACTCAACCACGCAAGTACCCATCGCACGGCACTTAATGACGCTTGTTTAGACATAATTCTAAAATAATCATATTTATTATGTTTCATCACTATCGGAAAAAACTGATGTTCTGTAAGGATTGAAAGCATAGGTTCATCCTCTGCCGTAAAATGTGAACCGTACCGGGTTTGTCGGAGAGTCAATATTCTGAGAGACTATCCCGATGACAAAATTAAAATATACCCCTGAAATCAGAGAAAGAGCGGTTCAATTATTGATTGAATCTGAAAAAGATTATCCTTCTACTTGGGCTGCAATCACAGCAATTGCGCCTAAGATTGGTTGTACTCCTGAAACACTTCGTGCCTGGCATCAAAAGCATTTAGATCAGCAAAATCCTATTA
>NZ_VOYD01000060.1:0-5416 GCF_013420435.1 Acinetobacter sp. YH01008 | reverse complement strand
GTACGTGTATGACGTCGTCCTATATGATGCCCTTGACGATTCAACAAATCACGCATCATACGACTGCCTGCAAAAGGATATTGCATATGTAATTCATCAATACATCGCATCAGCTTCAGATCTGATGAGCTAACAGGTTTTGGGCGATAATAATAACAACCACGAGAGACTTTCAGTAACTTAGCTTGTTTAGATACTGAAATCTGAAGTGAGTGATCGATTAACTTTTGTGGTTGAAGCGGCCCAGTTTCTTCAACACACCTTCTAAAAAATCAATTTCTAATGCCTGCTCACCGATTTTTGCATGTAACTTTTTAAGATCAATGGGAGGTTCTGATGGAGCTTTTGATTGATCGAAAGCTTGTGAGGAAGCTGAGATCAATTGATTTTTCCAGTCAATAATTTGGTTTTGATGAACATCAAACTCAGAACTCAATTCAGCAAGTGTTTTTTCTGCTTTGATCGCAGCAAGTGCTACCTTAGCCTTAAAGTCGTTTGAATGATTTCTTCTTGGTCTACGTGCCATAAAATACTCCATATATTGATGTTTATAACATCATTTGAGGAGCAGAGTATCACTTATAGGAGTTGTTCAAATTTCCGGATCCATCTCTCACATTCCTATTTTTAATTCGGTTCGGCTTTGTTGCATAACGAGCTGAAAGACAGATTTTGAAAATAGCGGATTCAAATCACAAGTGCGACACATTTGTAGTTAGGTGAAAAAGTTAGGTGTATTCGTAGAATCATTAGACTTTTTCAACTCGCAATTGGAAAGCACGCAATGAAGAAATACACCCAACTCTCTCAAGATGAAAGTAAGCATCCGCTGAGCCCCACTTTTCCTCACTCATGAATACCACGATAGTGTCCACTAAACTTTAAGTGGACACCTATTTATGGATTTAAAGACAGTTATAGACAGCACACCAATGCTAAAAAAGCCCCGTCGAACCTTCACGGCTGAATTTAAACATCAACTTATTCAGCAATGCCAGCAGCCAGATACATCAGTGGCTAACTTAATCGCTGCACTGGTAAACCGAATGAACTTGTAATAACGACTTTCGCAAGAGGTCTAGTGATCTGTACTCAATAAAAATATTAAATTCCCCTTTATGCTTATTAGCAAAACAAGATTCACATTTAACGAAATACGAGAAAATTAATTTTGATGATTTAAAAAATGAGAATTTTATATTTTATACAGATGATTTCAGTTTAACCCCCATCATATTAAGTGAAGCTCAAAAAGCAGGATTTGAACCTAATATTGTCTGTAAAAGTAGCCAATGGGATTTCATAGTAAAAATGGTAGAGGCAAATATGGGCATAGCTATTCTTCCAGAAATTTACTGTAGAAAATTTAGTAACTTAAAAAAAATATACTTCAATAGTGATGATATGACCTGGCAATTACATATGGCTTGGCATAAAGGATTAGAGATCTCTCATGCAACAAAAGCCTGGTTAAATTTAGTAAATAAATATAGTCATGAAATAAGTCTTTAAAATTACATTTAGCATAAAATCTCTTATGCGAAGTCCAATATTAAATTAATCCCTTCACAAGGAAGAAGCTTGCTACAATGACCAATAAAACTGCAAAGCATTTCTTTAACATTGCTGGTGATAAAGCATGTGCCGCCTTCGCACCAAACTTAGCCGTAATGAAACTCATGATGCTAATGCCAATAAATGCATAAATATGCACATAACCAATGGTATTAGGTACATTAATCTCAGCATTTATACCAAAAATAATAAAACCTAATGCACCAGCAACAGCAATGGGGAGTCCACATGCCGCAGATGTTCCAACCGCCTTCTGCATGACCACACCATAGCGATTCAGGTACGGAACCGTCAGGCTACCGCCACCAATCCCAAAGATTGCTGATGCAACTCCAATCACACTACCAGCAGCAATTTGTTGACCTGATGAAGGTAAAGTTTTCGTTGGATCAATTACTTTTTTGGCACCTGTAAACATGGTATAGGCAACCCAAATCAGAAATAAGCCAACAATGATTTGTAGATGTAATCCTGATATCAAACCTGCAATACCCGCCCCAAAAAAGCAACCAATCGCCATGGGTGGTGCTAGATTTTTAAATACCGACCAAATCACAGCCCCATTTTTATGATGCGCCATCAATGAGCTAATCGAAGTAACAACAATGGTTGCTAAAGATGTGCCTAATGCGAGGTGCATAACCACATCGGGGTCATAACCCATTTGAGTAAAGACAATAAAAAGCAGTGGCACAATAATCGTACCACCGCCGACACCAAACAGCCCTGCTGCAAAACCAGCAAAAGCACCGATGACTAAAAAGGTTATAAGTTCCACAATAGACTAACTTTAAAAAATGAAAGGATTAAGGCGTTGAATTAAGCGTGTTCCAACTGACCCACTTGATGATAAGCACGGTTAAAATACACCAGGCTTTCTTCTTGATCGCTTTGTTGAACTTGAAGCACACGACACATGAAAATACTGTGTGTACCCACTTGCTGAATGTCCTGAATTTCACAGTCAAAACTGACCAAGGCATCTTGCAAAATAGGTGAACCAGTTTCCAACGCACTCCACTCACCTAAGTTGAAACGCTCTTCAGAACTGAATTTACTTGAAGCAAAAGCATTTGAAAGCTGTTCATGCTGAGTACTTAGTACGTTTACAGCCAAGACTTTATTTTCAACAAAATGGGCATGTGAACGGGAGGATTGATTCATACAGACCAATAACGTTGGCGGTGTATCCGTCACGCTACATACGGCAGATGCAGTAAATCCATGCATACCTGCTTTACTCGCAGTCGTAATAACATTCACTGCTGTGGTGAGTAAAGACATTGCATTTCTAAAGTCTGTTGCTTCAATCATCTCTTTCATCTCAAATGTACATATCACGTGCTCGTGCTTTAAGTAGAACAAATCATCTTGCAATAATTTGCCCCTGCTTCGCACGAGACTACGTTTGATTAAGCTTCTAGCTCTTTACGAACAATGGCAGCACCTGCGCTTAAAGCCTCAAGCTTGCCACGTGCAACTTGGCGAGAAAGTGGTGTCATACCACAGTTGGTTGAAGGATAGAGTTTATCTGCATCAACAAATTGAAGTGCTTTACGTAAGGTATTCGCCACTTCTTCTGCAGTTTCAACTTTGCTAGTTGCTACATCAATGGCACCCACCATCACTTTCTTACCACGGATCAATTCAATCAAATCCATTGGTACACGTGAGTTTTGGCATTCAAGTGAAATAATATCGAGCTTAGATTGTTGTAGTTTCGGGAATGACTCTTCGTATTGACGCCATTCATTACCTAAAGTTTGTTTCCAATCTGTATTGGCTTTAATGCCGTAACCATAGCAAATATGAACTGCAGTTTCACATTTTAGACCTTCAAGTGCACGTTCTAAGGTTGGTACACCCCAGTCATTCACTTCATCAAAGAATACGTTAAACGCAGGTTCATCAAATTGGATAATGTCTACGCCTGCTGCTTCAAGTTCTAAAGCTTCTTGGTTCAAAATTTTGGCAAATTCCCAAGCCAGTTTTTCACGGCTCTTGTAGTGTCCGTCAAAAAGTGTATCAATCATGGTCATTGGACCAGGCAACGCCCATTTAATTGGCTGACTGGTTTGGCTGCGTAAAAATTTCGCATCGTCTACAAACACTGCTTTTTTACGAGAAACTTCACCCACAACTGAAGGTACACTTGCATCATAACGATTACGAATACGCATGGTTTCACGCTTTTCGAAATCTACACCTTCAAGATGTTCAATAAACGTGGTTACAAAGTGCTGACGGGTTTGCTCACCATCACTCACGATATCGATACCTGCAGTGACTTGCTCATGTAATGATAATTTCAAAGCATCACGTTTAGCTTCTAATAATTCTTCGCCTTCAAGCTTCCATGCAGACCATAATTTTTCAGGTTCAGCTAACCAAGACGGTTTTGGCAAGCTACCCGCAGTTGAAGTTGGGAGTAAAAGTTTCGGTTGTGTAAGCGCCATGTCTAATCTTCTTTGTCTAAATTCGTAAATCTGTTTATCAATTTAATGGATTAAGCAGCTGTTTCGACTTCGAAATTTGCAGCCCATTCATTTAAAATGTCTTGATAAGGCTTAATGAAGTTTTCTTCCGTCCATTTACCTTGTTTAACTGCAAGCTCACCACGTTCCACACGGTCATAGACCACACGTGTAAGTGAATAATCGCCATAGCTTAGACTTGGTTGATACACCACACCTGCAGGAGAGTTGGTGTTGTAAATTTCAGGACGATAGATCCGTTGGAAACTTTCCATGGTCGCAATAGCACTGATCAATTCAAAATCAGTATAATCACGGACTAAATCGCCAGCGAAATAGAATGCTAATGGTGCATTACCACCTTCTGGTTTAAAGTAGCGTACACGTAAACCCATTTTGGCAAAATATTCATCGGTACGTGAATATTCATCATTTTTGTATTCCACACCCAAAATAGGATGTACGTTGGCTGTACGGAAATACGTTTTAGAGGTTGAAACGCTTAAGCAAATGACAGGTTGTTTTTTAAATTCTGCTTTAAATACATCTGAATTGACTAAATGTTGATAAAGCTTGCCATGTAGATTGCCAAAATCTTCAGGTTTTTCACCTACACCACAACCCAATTGTGGCAATACCACGCTGAAGTCGTAATCACGCACATAAGATGAGAAGCTATTGCCGATCATGCCTTCAATACGCTCACCTGTTTGATGGTCAATCACAACACTTTTAAGTGTTTCAATAAATGGGAAAGTTTGACCATTACCTTCAATATCAATTTCCGCAGAAATAATGTCAATCTCAAGTGAATAGCGATCACCTTTCGGGTTATCAACGGTTGCCAAGCTATTAAAACGGTTGTTGATCATCGCAAGGGTACGACGCAAGTTTTCTTCACGGCTTTCCCCACGTGCCAAATTGGCAAAGTTTGTGGTTAAACGTGTGTTTTCTGCTGGTGTATAATTCTCATCAAAACGGATACGTTTAATTGAACACTCAAATGCTGTACTCATGGAGATTGCCACCTAAAAATTTTATAAAAAGTTAAATTTCTGAATGGCTATATTTAAACGTGAATAAGAAAGTGAGTAAAACGATATAAATTCAGCTTAAGATGAGAAATACTCATCTTAATAAATTAAAGATGCTGAGGATTTTTAGTTATTCAGTAAGCTAAGCGGCTATCTAAAATCTTTATCTGAAATTGGTAATGTTTTTTGCAACTCTACCAAAGATAGAACCGTACCGGGTTTGTCGGAGAGTCAATATTCTGAGAGACTATTCCGATGAAAAAACCAAACTATACCCCTGAAATCAGAGAAAGAGCGGTTCAATTACTAATTGAATCTGAAAAAGATTATCCA
>NZ_VOYD01000059.1:0-6322 GCF_013420435.1 Acinetobacter sp. YH01008 | reverse complement strand
GATAATCTTTCTCGGATTCAATCAATAATTGAACCGCTCTTTCTCTGATTTCAGGGGTATATTTTACTTTTTTCATCGGGACATTCTCTCAGAAAGCTTGGTCTCCGACAAACCCGGTACGGTTCAAGGTGAGATTTCTAAAATATATGTAGACAAAAATTCAATCAAAACAGCACCAAATAATAATGATATTAGATATTTTTCTATAAAAGAAGTTCACTCAAATCCTAAAAATAATGTAGTGAAAAATAATTTAGCGATTGAATGTTCACAAGGTCTTTTCTTGAGCCCATTTACTAATCAATGGGAACCTATTTTTCAAAGAGGCTATATTATTGGTACTCTAAAAACCTATGAATATTATAGCTATACAACTGTTTGCGATGATGTCAGAGGAAAATATTCTAATAACATTATTATTAATACAAACAGAATTGGATTTTAATAATAGCCTAAGCAGAACAAGCTTCTCAAAAGCTCTTCTATAAAAATATAAAAACCTATAAAAGCAAAAGCACATGCTCTCAACTTCTCAACTCGTTACCCAAGCGTCGCACTTCGTGCTTTGGCTTTGGTGAACGGTTGAGAGAGTTTCGGCAATACTCTCCCTAAAGGCGGTCATTTAAAAAAATGACACATCCTTTAAGTATTGCCGATTTACCGCATATTCTTTTGGCTTCGGAGCCACGTATATCGGTCGTATCCGCACATAGCTTTGCAGACTATGCAGACAAGGACTAAAGG
The DNA here is from genome assembly GCF_013420435.1 of Acinetobacter sp. YH01008. Lineage (NCBI taxonomy): Bacteria > Pseudomonadati > Pseudomonadota > Gammaproteobacteria > Moraxellales > Moraxellaceae > Acinetobacter > Acinetobacter sp. YH01008. The sequence goes on along the minus strand of NZ_VOYD01000059.1, from coordinate 5,578 downwards.
TCTTGCACCTTCTCCCACGCGCTCCCTGTCGAAGTATGGCGGTATCTCTGCGAGGGTTTCCCCAACATGCAACTTAACCAACCTATACAGCTACTCTTAACGCTCCGCTTTTGTGAGATTCCCCTGTAGCGGTTTAGCCTTTCGACTATCGCTACGTTGCACCAGTGACACTTATTCCCTCCACATGCAACGCATGCCAATCCCTAAAACGGACACGCAGAAGCAGGCAAAGCTCGATCTATGATGCTTATTTGATGATTTAAAACACGGATTAACGAAGACTTATCATTTTGAGACTTGATCTAAACACTGTTTATTGTGAAAATAGAGTTCAGGTACCAGCCTTTGGTGAAATCATAACGGTCGCCAAACCTTATGATCTTCGTTATTCGATGGGTTAACATCAAATAACTGCGTACCGTAGAATTTACTGGAAAACCCCTCTAAGTTGCAAGGCTTAGGGGGGATTTTCTTTATAATTTACAATTACAAATTTACTTATCCTTATTTAAAGCAAATTTTCGCTTCTTAATCACAGTAATTGACTTTTCTTGTGAAGCTATATTTTGCTGAATAGCTACCTGCTTCATTTTTACTGGTAAAGTAATCTTTTCATCAGATTTGGGGCTAGATTCTTTAGGCTTTGAATCTGTTGGCTTTTGCAAAGTTGCTTCTTTATTTTTAATTTTTATATAAATTTTATGTACGACCGTATTGTGTTCTTTGATCTCCTTATTTTTACTCTTTATTTTTTTATATTGTTCTTTAAAGGGCGTTATAAAATTCTTAACCGTTGATAGCAGTACAGCTTCATCAGAGTGTATATCTGCTAATGTCTTTGGTGTTTCACTTTGTACAAAATCAATAAAATGTAAGGGAAATTTTTCAATAATCTCTGGAGTAGCAAAACTAACAAAATGATATCCGTGATAAGAAATTACAGCGTAATTTGTATCCTGTTTAATCGGATGTTTGATATATCCCTTTACTGTCGCTTCTCCTTGATCCAATAGCTTTTTTAGATAGAAATCCTTGATATGATTCTCTAAAACTCTACTTTTTCTATAAAAATTAATCTTATTGTTAATCTCTTCTCGCTCTTCTATTTCATCAACAATATCTAACTTATGACTAAATTCAACAAATTGAGCATGATGATATTCAGCAAGTTTAGAAGTCCAAATTAAGATTTGTCCAAGATTATCAGGCTTAATAATCTCAATATCGTTGAAATCAAGTTTTTTTATTAGTGCAAGTTCTTCATGCTTGAACTCTTTTCTTTCCAAACTTGAATGTTTCAACATAACAACTTCCTTAACCACGGCGTATCCTTCAAAAACTATAAAGTAAAAGCTCATTTGGTATGAATACCAAATGAGCTTTCTAATTAATCAATCAAACATTAAAACAAAAAAGGGAGGTCATACCTAATTAAGTACGTTTCAATGCCATAATATGGCGAACCATATCGTTAATATGTTGTTTTGTTTCATTATCTTGTGAACCTAACCATGTCACCACATCAGCATCAAAAGCCTTTGCTTGAGCGATGGCGTGACGTTCCTGTAATTTTTTCACAAAACTAGGTTTAACCAATGGGGCATTGGTAGGATCAAAATTTTTATAGCGTTCTAATTCATTTTGCATTGCTGTACCTCCGCTTTTGGTGATGTGATGGTTCAAATGCAGTGATTATTCTCGCAACATCTCCACGTTCAACCCAAACCACTGTTAATAGTCTACCACGATTGCTTAAACCGACTGATATTAGTCGTTGTTCGTCATAGTGTCCTACATCATCAAAAGACATCAATGCAGGATCAAGGAAAATACTACAGACTTCTTCGAACGTAATTTCACGCCCTCTGTAGACTAAATCCATTTTTTGGTCATGCCATTCAAATAACAAGCCGTAATATTCAATCAATGGCATGATTACCCCTTTTCCTCTCGTAGAATTGAAATTAAGTAAGAATTTTCTTTTAGCATAAGAAATATTCTTATTATTTTGGGTCTATGACACAAAAATCGCCATTTTTTCCATATCCGCACTGCTTTTTCATCACTCGGACACACGGTTTAGATTCTCCATCAACTTTACAACTTCCAATATCAAACTGGATGCCTTGCTGTCTCAGGCTCTCGATCTGCGGGATATTGCCTAAAGGTTTGATATAAACACTAAACAGCCAAATGATACCAAGCATCAGAATGGCAAAGATGCCTAGAACAATGGTAATGAGCTTCCATGACAACTGATCACGGGCTGATTCAATTGAATTATTCAAGCGTCCAAGTGCTTTAGCGGTCTTAATAAGCTCCGCTGTACCCTCCTGTAAGCCCGTATTTAGCGATTTTGATACAGTATGGTGGGTCTGCCCAGCAATAGTGCTTTGAATGTGTTCTTTCGTGATTTGAAGCTCTTTAACGGCCTGATTGACGAGGTTCTGCTGTTGTTCTGCAACTGCCATTAGTGCATATAGCTTTTTTTCATCAGGTGTCATCGGCTCATCCCTCTAAACTTCATTGTTTTCTGTTGCTCTCTTTCTAATTTCTGCTGTTGTTTGTACTGTTCCAAAGCAAGCTGTTTAAAGCTGTCAAAATCAGCCTTAAAGCTCTCAATACCCTGTTTAATTTCTTTGTCTGAAATTGGGCTGTTTTTGAGGTCTTTCAGGTCTTGTTTGGGGTCGCCTAAGTCTAGTCGCTCAAGCTCTTTATAGGCTGTACGTGATTGTTGTAGGGCTTCCCTAATTTCAGGGTCTTTGGCTTGGCTTGGTAACAGTTTCTTTTCGGGTTCTTTCTCTATGCCTTGCTCTTTGTAGCTTCGCATATCAATACGGCTATCAATTTGATGTTTTTCTAAATGGCTGTTGCATAAATCCGCCCATCTTTGGCGTAGGTCTTTAATATCAATTTTTCGTTCCTGGTAACTCTTGCCTGTATTGTCTTTTTTAGCTCCGCCACGTTCAGGATTTTTGCTGTTATAGCGTTTGAAATATTGCTCTGGATCTCGTTCGATTCCATCTTGCAGACGTTCATTAAACATGAGATGCACGTGGGGCTGATCGTTGCCGTCCATTGCTTTAGGGTTATGAATCGCAAACTGATATGGATATTTTGAGCCGATCTCGGACTGAATGAACTCCTCAACCAGTTCTAGACGTTGTTTGGCATTCATCTCTCTAGGCAGGGCAATTTCATATTCTCGATAGGTACTGCCATTTTTGCGCTCGTAAAGGTCGGCTGCTTCCCAAAAGGTAATCGGATTATGTTCAGCCCATTTCGGCATATTCCCATAGGCACTATGTTCAAGGTCGGTTTCTGCCTGTTCTTGTTTCAGCTTTTTTTCTTCATCCCGATCAATATATTCGGCATGCGGTGCTGCTTTACCTGCCTTACCGACTTTGACACTTAAACGAGCAATCGCCATTAGGTCTTATCCTGTTCCTTTTTTCGGTTACGTTCTTTTTTAAACGCTCTTTGATCAAGTATCGAAGCCCACATCATAATGATGATAATTAGCGGTGCTGCGATCACGCCAAAACTAATATCTTTGATTTTTCCCAATACCTGTTTTAGTTGCATGCTGTTGCTCCTAGCTTTGGTACTTCTTTTTTTCATTCAATTTTCAATTGAACGAAAAAAAGAAGTTTCAGGGTTTTAGGGATGAAGTCCCTAACGTGCTTAGGTTTCTCAATGAAATTGAGAAACGTCTAAGCGCGCCATCAATTTTTTGATGGAAGTACAGGCGACAATCTCTAGAACGACTTTAACAAAATTGCGTACCTTGGACGTAATTATTTTGTTATCGTTCTTTGAGTATTGAGCCTGTGCTTTTGCGGTATATGAATTAAGGAATTGAATATGAATAATGATTGGCTGTCTGAAAAAATTACCTACATTTCTGCTTTAAAGAATCCCAGTGATGCACAAAAGCTTTTATTAGAATTAGCTCAAATCCAATACCGTACTCCCGACCAAGAGAAAAAATTGAATGCCTTGATCAAAGCTGAAAAAGCCATAGATCGAGCGAATAAACAGAAGATAGCAGTCAGAAAATTACTGAATGCAGAAAAGGAAGCTGAACGAAAAGCTCGTACACGTCATCTCATTCAATTAGGCGCACTTTTTGAAATTGCTAACCTTGATCAGCGTGACCCAGCCGAATTACTTGGAATTCTGCTTAAAACTGCTGAAATAGACCCAAATGATATGAAATGGCAAATTTGGAAGGATTTAGGATTAGAAGTTCTCAAACAACGTAAAAATAATTCAAATTAATTATAAGCTAAGCTAGATCAGCAATAAATTAAGTTATGATTTAACAAATCATTATGAGATTTCATAGGACAATTAATGAAAAAGTTTATCTTAGGACTCTGTCTATCTTTACCAATTCTCTCTCATGCAGCACCTAAATGGGAACTTGCTAATGTATTCATCACAAACAAAGATAAAGGTGAACCGTACCGGGTTTGTCGGAGAGTTTTTTATTTAAGTTAGGCCACCTGACCTAACGGGTTAATCTTATCATAGTACATTGCTTCAAAATCAAAAGGTGATACATAACCTAGTGCACTATGTACACGCTCTTTATTGAACCAATCTACCCAATTTAGTGTCGCAAGTTGGGCACTGTTGCAAATAGGCTGACATGATAAGCTAAATATCTTATTTATTTCGAGATACAGCAGATGAATCCCTTCCACGGTCGGCACTTTCAAGGTGAAATCATTCTTTGGGCTGTTCGTTGGTATTGTAAATATGGCATCAGCTATCGTGAACTTCAGGAAATGCTGGCCGAACGTGGAGTGAATGTTGATCACACCACAATTTATCGCTGGGTTCAGCGTTATGCTCCAGAAATGGAAAAACGTTTACGTTGGTATTGGCGTAATCCTACAGATCGACATTTATGGCATCTGGATGAAACTTACGTAAAAGTGAATGGCAAATGGGCATATCTATACCGTGCAGTTGACCAACGTGGCCATACTCTTGATTTCTATCTTTCTGCTAGACGAAATACCCATTCAGCTTATTGTTTTCTTGGAAAAATTTTAAATAATGTGAAGAAGTGGCAAATTCCACAAGTGATCAACACGGATAAAGCACCCACATATGGACGTGCTTTATCACGGTTAAAACGGGAAGGTAAATGTCCACCAGACCTTGAGCACAGGCAGATTAAGTATAAAAATAACGTGATTGAATGTGATCATGGCAAGCTAAAGCGGATCATCAGGGCCACATTAGGATTCAAATCTATGAAGACGGCTTATGCCACAATTAAAGGTATTGAAGTCATGCGTGCACTACGTAAAGGACAAGCATCGTCATTTTATTATGGTCAGCCTCAGGGTGAAGTGTGTCTAATCAACAGGGTTTTCGGTCTCTAAGTACTTTTTAAAGGGAACATCATCGACTCAAATCTCTATTTGCAACAGTGCCCCATGAAGTGCCTGCCTGCGTCTGTTAGCCGAACGCCCCGCGCATGGCGCTCAAATAGCAGGACACCAAGGTTATCCTCCAGCGCTTTCACACGCGCGCTGACGCTCGACTGGCTGATACCAAGTGC
>NZ_VOYD01000058.1:0-6445 GCF_013420435.1 Acinetobacter sp. YH01008 | reverse complement strand
AGAGTTTGATGCTCAGGGTGTCGCGGTTCGGTTTATTGACGACGGGATCAGTACCGACGGTGATATGGGGCAAATGGTGGTCACCATCCTGTCGGCTGTGGCACAAGCTGAACGCCGGAGGATCCTAGAGCGCACGAATGAGGGCCGACAGGAAGCAAAGCTGAAAGGAATCAAATTTGGCCGCAGGCGTACCGTGGACAGGAACGTCGTGCTGACGCTTCATCAGAAGGGCACTGGTGCAACGGAAATTGCTCATCAGCTCAGTATTGCCCGCTCCACGGTTTATAAAATTCTTGAAGACGAAAGGGCCTCGTGATACGCTTATTTTTATAGGTTAATGTCATGATAATAATGGTTTCTTAGACGTCAGGTGGCACTTTTCGGGGAAATGTGCGCGGAACCCCTATTTGTTTATTTTTCTAAATACATTCAATTTCGTTCCACTGAGCGTCAGACCCCGTATAGTGTTTTGCAGTTTAGAGGAGATATCGCGATGCATACGCGGAAGGCAATAACGGAGGCAATTCGAAAACTCGGAGTCCAAACCGGTGACCTGTTGATGGTGCATGCCTCACTTAAAGCGATTGGTCCGGTCGAAGGAGGAGCGGAGACGGTCGTTGCCGCGTTACGCTCCGCGGTTGGGCCGACTGGCACTGTGATGGGATACGCGTCGTGGGACCGATCACCCTACGAGGAGACTCTGAATGGCGCTCGGTTGGATGACAAAGCCCGCCGTACCTGGCCGCCGTTCGATCCCGCAACGGCCGGGACTTACCGTGGGTTCGGCCTGCTGAATCAATTTCTGGTTCAAGCCCCCGGCGCGCGGCGCAGCGCGCACCCCGATGCATCGATGGTCGCGGTTGGTCCGCTAGCTGAAACGCTGACGGAGCCTCACGAACTCGGTCACGCCTTGGGGGAAGGGTCGCCCGTCGAGCGGTTCGTCCGCCTTGGCGGGAAGGCCCTGCTGTTGGGTGCGCCGCTAAACTCCGTTACCGCATTGCACTACGCCGAGGCGGTTGCGGATATCCCCAACAAACGATGGGTGACGTATGAGATGCCGATGCTTGGAAGAAACGGTGAAGTCGCCTGGAAAACGGCATCAGAATACGATTCAAACGGCATTCTCGATTGCTTTGCTATCGAAGGAAAGCCGGATGCGGTCGAAACTATAGCAAATGCTTACGTGAAGCTCGGTCGCCATCGAGAAGGTGTCGTGGGCTTTGCTCAGTGCTACCTGTTCGACGCGCAGGACATCGTGACGTTCGGCGTCACCTATCTTGAGAAGCACTTCGGAGCCACTCCGATCGTGCCAGCACACGAAGCCGCCCAGCGCTCTTGCGAGCCTTCCGGTTAGAGGCCGTCGACAATGATAATCTGGATCAACGGACCTTTCGGCGCCGGAAAGACGACTCTCGCTGAGCGGCTGCGCGATCGGCGTCCGAAATCGCTGATCTTTGACCCTGAGGAAATCGGGTTCGTGGTGAAAGAAACGGTCCCCATACCAGCGAGCGGAGACTATCAGGATCTCCCCTTGTGGAGGGGACTTACGATCGCTGCGGTCAGCGAGATTCGCAGGAATTACTCGCAGGACATCATCATCCCAATGACGCTCGTGCACCCGGACTATCTGACTGAGATACTCGACGGGTTAAGGCAGATCGACGATCAGCTGCTGCACATCTTTCTGATGCTTAACGAGGACCTATTGCGTCACCGGATCTCGAACCAGACCATGCATCCTGACCCGAATCGGAATGCGGAGATTCGAGAGTGGCGATTAGCGAATGTCGCCCGATGCTTGGCCGCAAGGGAACGGCTTCCGTCCACAACCCGTGTTCTCGATAGTGGTGCACACACCAGCGATGAACTTGCAGCGATGGTGCTCGACAGACTCGATCAGCGCACCTGATCGCCTTCGACGCCTGCGCAAAGGGTAGCGCGAGGGTGGTGGTCTCAGTCTGCTTTGCGATTATTCTCCTAAGCCGTACCGCCTGACGGTCGGTTTACGTGACGCGAATGGGCGACTTCCGTTTCGGAAAAGCACCACCGCGGCATAGAGACGCCAGCTGCCGAAGCCTCCGCCTTGAAGGGACACGAACCGTCGACCCGCAAGTTGGTCTACTAAGTGATTGAAATCCAAACGCTCAGGCAAGCGGGGTGTCGGCTGTAGCGTAACGTTAAATTATAGAACCTAAAGCTCCAAATGCTAAATGGTATCAAGGGGCCAAATAGCGGCGGCTACAGTCGCCGCCTTTAACGGATAACAACCCGCAACGACTTTCGAGCCTGATTGGCTTCGCACGGCCTAGACACCAGGGTTGCACATATTTCCAGCATACAATTACACTATAGCTGGATCAAGCCCAAGGTGCACGCCGTACTACGACGCACTTGATCTAAAGTTGGCCCTTATCTCATTGAGACGGATAAAGAAACTCCTCGCAAAGCTCGATTTGTGGCTTCAGCATCGCGGTTCGGCGGTGGACCGCCGTGGTCATCGGCTTCATCGGAGTGCTTCTCGTGGTCAAGCCGGGCTATCTGCCGTTCCAATTGGGTCATTTGGCTGCCATCGGCACCGGGCTGGCCACGGACGCGGCAATCATCATCCTCAGGCGCGTCGGCGGAAAGGTGAAGACCACCAGCATGCTGGGCATCAGTGCCCGGCGCTTGCAGCGCGGCTGAGGCACGACATATGAAGGCGTAGCTGGAAACCCCCGTCAGGCCAAAATTGGCGACAGGGTCTAGATCCCTTATTCTAAAGCGCGGACCGACCCATAGTCGCTATTGGAGTGTCTCAAGCCGCAGGTCGTAGAAACGGCCGAGGCTCCTCAAATGATCGACGATGTCAGCAACAGATGGTCACGCTTTCCTTATCGCTGGCAGATTTTATCGACCACCTCACCAACACGGTCGAAGTCTTCTGCCAGCAGATCGCTCTCTGCAAAACATAGCAATCTTGTCCTACTGCGGTGATTGGGCAGCCGGTGGCGAAGATCTCATCAACGAAATCCGGGATCTGATCTTTACGCATTTCATCCTCCTGATGGCAGGGCGCCGATCGCATGATCTGAATAAGGTATGATCGTCATGGCTGACTGACCGCGCGACGCTTTCAGCGGCGTTGAGGCATAACCGGAGAGCCGCCGTTCATACGTGATGCGGCCTGCACATAGGAAACATGTCCTCACCGTAGAAGTGCAGCCGGATATGATGGCGCCGGCACAGCCAGCGGACGTTCAAAGGCTCGTCATACCTGTCATGATGCGCGTCCACGTGCGCGCAATCACCGTCAATCGACTGATGTTATCCAACATCTGTCCGAGACCCTGCCAGGCATTCCTCAGCGCGCGTGACCAAGAACAACTTTTGAGGTAGGTTGGTGCTGAGTACGGCCGCAGCCTGATAGGCTGCCGCAGCTTGGTCTTGGAAACCAAGACGCGAAAGGAAATCCGCCCGCGTCGCGTGAAAAAGCGGGTAGGTCTCCACGTCCCACTCGTCCTCAATCGCCTTAAGGACCGCCATCCCTGCAGCGGGGTTCATGGCCCACGACACAGCGACTGCTCGATTGAGGGCAACTACGTATGTAGGGCTCAACAGGAAGAGCGCGTCATATCTCGCCAGTATCTCTCGCCAATTGGTGTCTCGAAAGCTCGCAGCCCGCGCGTGACAAGCAGAAATCAACGCTTGCAGAAGATACCATCCAGTGGGAGACGACATGCGGCATGCTCGCTCAACTATCTCCAGACCTCGACGTATGAGCAATCGATCCCACAAGCCACGATCCTGACGATCGAGCGGCACTGGCAAGCCTTGACGATCTTGTCGGGCAAGCAGCCGAGAGCACTGGAGTTCCATGAGGGCTAAAAGACCAAGTACCTCAGGCTCCTCTGGCTTGATATGCGCTAGGGTCAGGACTCATTGCTCATAGCCAGAAGATAACGGTCGCAGCGAGAGCGATGGCGGAGAGAAAGGCCATTGGGCACCGGTCGTAACGCGTAGCGACACGCCGCCAGTCTTTGAGACGCCCGAACATGATCTCGATCCGGTTGCGCCGTTTGTAGCGGCGTTTGTCGTATTTGATGGTCTTCTTGCGGGATTTTCGACCTGGAATGCAGGGAGTGATCCCCTTCGCCTGTAAAGCGTCACGATACCAGTCGGCATCATAGCCACGGTCGGCCAGCAACCATTTGGCCTTGGGAAGTTCATCAAGCAAGGCGGCAGCACCGGTGTAATCGCTGACCTGGCCTGCCGTTATGAAGAAGCTGATCGGGCGACCACTCGCATCCGTTACGGCATGAAGCTTGGTGTTCATGCCGCCTTTCGTGCGTCCAATCAGGCGGCCCGCGCCCCCTTTTTTACCCGCAAGCTGGAAGCCGTGCGGTGGGCCTTGAGATAGGTCGCATCGATCATGATGGTCTTGTGCTCTGCGGCTTCAGGCACGGCCAGACCTTCCATCATCTGGATAAATACGCCCTTGTCGCCCCAGCGTTTCCAGCGGTTATAAAGCGTCTTCGCCGGGCCATATTCCTTCGGCGCATCACGCCAACGCAGCCCGTTGCGGTTGACGAAGATGATGCCGCTCAGAACGCGTCGATCATCAACGCGCTGGCGGCCATGGCTCTTGGGGAAATAGGGCTGAAGACGAGCCATTTGCTCGTCCGTCAGCCAAAACAAATTACTCATCAGTCGGGCTCCTATACGCCCATCTGAATCACAGCCGTCAGTTCAAATCAATGGGTCCTGACCCTAAACACGGCATCCGCCGAAACGGTCGCTCATGCGCGTGAGCTTCTTGGTCCTTCGCTGCTTGCTATTCGCGCGGAGGCGGAGCGGGCGGCGAGACGACGCGGATAAACGCTTGGCCAAAAAGCCACCAACGGCGACGGTCCTCCACCTCGGTCAAGCAGCGAGAGGTAGAGTGATATCTCGATAGGTATAGGGGTCTGACGCTCAGTGGAACGAAAACTCACGTTAAGCAACGTTTTCTACCTCTGACGCCTCTTTTAATGGTCTCAGATGTCCTTTAGTCACCAGTTCTGCCAGCGTGAAGGAATAATGGCCGAGCATATTGATATGTCCGTGGCAAAGCGGGGAGAGGCGTGCGATATCTTCATCATTCAGTGTTTCACCTTGCGCCCGGAGATGATCCAGGGCTGCCTGCATATACATAGTGTTCCATAACACGACGGCGTTAGTGACCAGCCCCAGTGCGCCCAGTTGATCTTCCTGACCGTCGGTATATCGTTTTCTTATCTCACCTTTTTGACCGTGACAGATGGCTCTGGCAACGGCATGGCGGCTTTCTCCCCGATTAAGCTGGGTCAGAATGCGCCGGCGGTAATCTTCATCATCAATATAATTAAGCAGATACAGCGTTTTGTTGATGCGCCCCACTTCAATGATTGCCTGAGTCAGTCCGGAAGGACGTTCACTTTTCAGCAATGAACGGACCAGCACTGAAGCCTGTACTTTGCCCAGTTTCAGGGAGCCAGCGGTCCGGATCATTTCGTCCCACTGAAGGACTATTTTTCGGGGATCTGATTGCCCTCTGGCAATATCATTCAGCACGCCATAGTTGGCATCATGGCCCATTCGCCAGAAAACCGAAGCACCGGCATCAGCCAGGCGTGGAGAAAACTGGTATCCCAGCAGCCAGAAAAGGCCAAAGACAAGTTCGCTGGTACCTGCTGTATCGGTCATAATTTCGGTTGGATTCAGCCCGGTCTCCTGTTCCAGAAGGCCTTCCAGCACAAAGATAGAGTCCCTCAGCGTCCCCGGTATAACGATGCCATGAAAGCCGGAATACTGATCGGACACAAAGTTGTACCAGGTGATCCCTCTGTTATTACCAAAGTATTTGCGGTTCGGTCCGGCATTGATTGTTCTGACTGGCGTAACAAAGCGCATTCCATCTGCAGATGCCACTTCTCCGCCACCCCATATCTGTGCCAGTGGCAGCGTTGCCTGAAAATCAACCAGTCTGGCATTAGCGCTGGTGATAGTTTCAGCCCGCAGATAGTTCGCTTTTGTCCAGTTCAGCCGGTGTCGGGTCAGTGCAGGAACATTTGATCTGATCAGTGGTTCCAGACCGATATTGCAGGCTTCAGCCATCAGCACGGCGCTGATGCTGACGGGCAGATCATCAACTCTGGCACTGGCTTCACTAGCATGGAAAAACTCATCAGCAAATCCGGTATGGGCGTTAATTTCGAGCAGCAACTCCGTTAAATCCACCGGAGGGAGCAGATCACTGATCATTTTGCTCAGTCGTTTCAGACTGTCCGGCTCATCAAGACTGGCGAGGGGAGAAATTGTCAACCGGGGCTTCGGGCCAGAAACATCGAGTTCGACAGCCTCATTTTCGCCAAGACGTGCAGCAACCTGTCTGTAACGACTATCAAGCTGATGACCCAGAGATTTTATTGCTTCCTGCGGGTCTGTCGGG
>NZ_VOYD01000057.1:0-6526 GCF_013420435.1 Acinetobacter sp. YH01008 | reverse complement strand
TAAAGCACGTAGTCTTCATGGATTTCTGAGTGGAATTTACGCCTCACTATGTGCATATCAATTAACCCATCGAAATAAGCCAACAATTCAAATTAAGGAATCATCGGCTTAAGCAGGATTCGGGTTATTAGTGGTAAAAATATTGCTCCAATACTTAGTCCCAATAATTATTTAACACTTAAATATAATTTACTTGATACCTATACAATGGGGGAGTTAGGTGAAAAATTCTACACCTTAACAAGTAATGCAAAATTCCCAGCAAACTCAAAATGTATTCAATTTCAAGATATTTCAAATTCAAAAGAATATATTGAGTTATATAAATATTCACTTGAAGAAGATATACAAGATTACTTAAAAACAGAATGGGCCGATGTATCCACTGATAGTAAAAACTATTCTAAAAAAACCTTTAAAGATGCAATTGCTTATTTAGATCTCCGAGAAGATCAGCAATGGGGTCTAGCAGAATATAAAAGTAAATATTATGAAGTGGATTACCATCCAGCAGGAAAGGAATATGATTTCAAAAACTTATTATCAGAACTTCAAAGTTTGATAACTTCTGCAAAAGATAATCATGAGAAACAAGTTCGCCAAGAACTTTATGATTTGACTCAAAATGCATGTAATGCATTTAATGATGTAGCTTCAAGCGAAATTAGAAAACAAATGAATAACGTGATCAGTAAATAATTTTCATCGTTTACTTGATTAATAGCTAAGTTAGCTAAGTCGGAGGTACAGGAACTTAAAGTTCCTGTATTTTTACCCTATCACCGACTATTTTAAACCTCACATCTAAATCCGCAAACTTCATTCCATAAACCCGTTCCTCATCATCCTGATAAGCAGGTCTCGGATCTAAAGAGAGAACTTTTTCGAGTTCTTGCAGTATTTGTGGAGAAACTTTTCCCTTATTCATGAACTGCTGTTTTTGCTGCTCCGCCTCTTCTGTCCAAATTACCGATTTACGTTGTGGCTCATCCTGTGCATAACCACTTTGTGCCTCAATCACGGCATCTGAATACTGAATATAGGGCTTGATATCGACAATCGGCGTTCCATCCAGCAAATCACTTCCATTTAGATACACACGTACATTCTTGCCGACCTTCTTGACTTCTTTGAGTTGAACGACTGACAAGCCAATCGGCGCTGGACGATACATGCTCCGTGTCGCAAAGACGCCAATCTTCTGATTGCCGCCCAAACGTGGTGGGCGTACTTGCGGACGGAATTTCGCATTCTCCTGATATTTATTATCATGAAACTGCCAGATCAGCCAGAGATGACTAAAAGCCTCAATTCCTTCAAATGCCAGCAAGTCATTATAGGGGCCGACCATTTCGATATAACTTTCGACCTGCACCAGATTGGGCTGCCGTGGAATACCAAATTTTTCTTTATAGGGTGATTGCATATAACCAATAATCGGCAACTTAATTTCAGTCATCATCACTTTTTTTGATAAGCTCAATTAAATATATTCAGTTTATAGAGAATGGATTTAGTTTAGAATAGCAAGTTGTTCTAATTTGATAACTTATTGAGACCTTTAATGGCTGCTTTTAACGTCGAAAAGATTACTCACGTCCACCACTGGAATGATACTTTATTCTCTTTTAAAACGACTCGTGACACTGCTTTACGTTTTAAAAACGGTCAGTTTGTAATGATCGGCCTTGAAGTCAATGGCAAGCCCTTAATGCGTGCATATTCAATTGCAAGTGCCAACTACGAAGAAGAGTTAGAGTTTTTCTCAATTAAAGTGCCGGATGGCCCACTGACTTCCATTCTACAAAAAGTAAAAGTCGGCGATGACATCCTGATTTCTAAAAAACCGACAGGTACTTTGGTGCTAGATGACCTGAACCCAGGCAAAAACTTGTATCTTCTATCTTCAGGCACTGGCCTTGCACCATTCTTGGCGACCATCCGTGATCCTGAAACTTATGAACGTTTTGAAAAAATCATTATCGTGCATGGTACCCGTTTCATTTCTGAACTGGCTTATCAAGATTTGATTTTGAATGAAGTACCAAATCACGAATTCTTCTCAGAGCTTGGTGCAAAAGAAAAATTAGTGTACTACCCGACTGTGACGCGTGAAGAATATCCGAACCAAGGTCGCGTTACGACTGCAATTGAAACCGGCGAACTGTTTGAAAAAATTGGTCTGCCACGTTTTAACCCGGAAACGGATCGCGCTATGCTGTGTGGTAGCCCAGCCTTCCTCGACGATGTTGCTGCACTTCTAGACCAACACGGTCTAAAAGAGTCACCTAAAATGGGTGTTCTAGGCGATTACGTGATTGAACGTGCATTCGTGGAAAAATAAAATCTGATTTTAGATGATCAGAATTAAAAAAACCGAAGCTTCAAGCTTCGGTTTTTTATTTGAATCGGCGTTAAAAAATTAACGATCACGACCTTCCTGATTGGCAGAACCTGAACAGCCTGCGCCACCACCAATGATAAAACCGCTTTCTGCCTTACATGAACCGATCATACGGCCATGCGAGTCAAATGTAGTCACTGTCGATGCACAGCCTGTTAATACCAGTGCCAGTGCAATAAGTGCTGATAATTTCATGATATTCCCCTGTATTCTTTATGGCTTTAAATTAATCTGGTTTTGACTTGGCAGTGCTGGCAACAAACCCGTCTTGGCATCCACGCTATTGTAATTCACACCCATCGCATTACCTGAACCACCACAATGGGCACTTGCAGTTGAAAGCAGACCGCGTGTTGCTTTACATGATCCAATCACCTGACCGGTGGCATCATAAGTGATGACCATAGAGCTACAGCCCGTCATCAGCACCATGGCCGCAAGTGAAAGTAGTTTTATGAAGTTCATTGTCCCCCCTCAAAAACAATAAAAATTAAATGGTTAAGTTATATTGCTATTCTATAAATTTCGCGGATGATTCTTTCTAAAATTAGTGGATTTGTAAAGCTTTATTTTTCATCTATTTAAAATATACAGGCCATAAAAAAGCTGCCCGTTAAGCAGCTTTTTTAGGATTAAACTTAAATATTCAGAATCAGGCTGACTCATGTCCTAATGCCCGTTCTGCCAGTGCCTGCTTCACAATCTGATAACCCGCAGTTAAACCAAGACTCGCCATAATCATCGCCACTATTATATCTGGCCACAGACTGCCTGTACCAAAAACCCCGACTGCTGCCAGAATCACGGCAGCATTGCCAATGGCATC
This sequence comes from Acinetobacter sp. YH01008, assembly GCF_013420435.1. NCBI lineage: Bacteria > Pseudomonadati > Pseudomonadota > Gammaproteobacteria > Moraxellales > Moraxellaceae > Acinetobacter > Acinetobacter sp. YH01008. The sequence continues at coordinate 3,296 of NZ_VOYD01000057.1, read as the reverse complement.
ATTTCGGCTACACAGCCAGACTGACCGCATATTGGAATCACCTTCGCGAAAGGCATAGAGAATGACTGCCGTAAATACATTTGCCAGCAATGCCAGTACGCCAATCAAGCCCATGGTCAGTGCCTCTGGCGGAATGCCTTGCAGATAGGCATAAATGACTTTTCCCATGATCACCAGGCCAAATAAGGCCATGGTCATTCCCTTGAGTAAAGCGACTGTTGCGCGCCAGTACAGACTTGCACCGATGACCGCCAAAGAGACGCCATAATTGACGGCATCACCAAAGAAGTCCAAGGCATCGGCCCACAAAGCCGATGAATGTGCATAGGCCCCACCAATCAGTTCTACCACAAATAAAGTCAGGTTCACCACCAAGGCAATCCATAACGCCGTTCTAAACTTACTGTCAGGTTTGGGTGGAGCAGGTTCATGACTACAGCTACAGGCCATGTTGATCTTCCATACTTTCGTGCAAAAAATGAGTTAAAATAATTAGAAACTATGGACTAACTCCAAGGTCAAGCAGGAGCGAGCAATGTCGGTCTATTTAATTTCAGAAATAGCCAAAAAGACTGCTTTAAGCACAGATAGCATTCGCTTTTATGAGAAGAAAGGCTTGATACAGCCGAATTTTCGAGCAAGTAATCGCTATCGTTATTATGGTGAAGAAGCCCTGAAAAGGCTGCTTTTTATCAAACGCTGTCGTGCTTTGGACATGTCCTTAAAAGAGATTGAAGCCCTGATTAAACTCGAACAGAATCCGCAGCAGGAATGCGGTGCAGTGAATCAGCTCATCGACCAGCATTTAGAAGATATCTCCAAAAAAATTAGGGAATTACAGCTATTCGAACAACAGCTGATTGCACTTCGCAAAAGTTGTAATGTCCCGACCACCATTGATCATTGCCAGATTTTAAAAATGCTCGAACAGACTGAAAATAATTGAATATTGAATAATTTTAGTGCTTCATTTCACTCAAAATAAAACATTCTTTTTATTCTAAATGGCTTATTTCCGAGTAATTTACTGGGTTGAATCCAAATTTTAGATGGTTAGAATAAAGCCGTACTTTTTATATGTCTTTCGATTCCATCATGAGCCTGACGACCGTTACTGAACTCCTCTCACCTGCCGGTTCACTGAAAAATATGCGCTATGCCTTCGCCTATGGTGCAGATGCAGTCTATGCAGGTCAGCCGCGTTATAGTTTGCGCGTTCGTAATAATGAATTTGATCATGACAATCTGGCGATTGGCATTCAAGAAGCCCATGAGCTAGGTAAAAAGTTCTATGTGGTCGTCAATATCCAGCCGCATAATTCCAAACTGAAAAATTTTATTCGTGATCTGGAACCTGTGGTGGCGATGCAGCCGGATGCGCTGATCATGTCTGATCCGGGCCTGATCATGATGGTGCGTGAACATTTTCCAGAAATGGATATTCATCTGTCTGTGCAAGCCAATGCAGTGAATTGGGCAACGGTAAAATTCTGGAAAAATATGGGACTCACGCGCGTGATTCTGTCACGTGAATTATCGATTGAAGAAATTGCTGAGATTAAACAGCAAGTACCGGATATGGAGATTGAGGTTTTCGTACATGGTGCGCTGTGCATGGCTTATTCCGGCCGTTGCATGCTGTCTGGTTATATGAATAAACGTGATGCCAATCAGGGTGCGTGTACCAATGCCTGCCGCTGGGAATACAAAGTTCTGGATGCGAAGGAAGATGAAACTGGTGATGTGATTCCAGTGAAAAATCTGGATTCAGGCTGCTGCTCTCAAGATGCCGACGAAGCACATATGCAAGCACAGCATCAATTTGATGAACCGGTATTATTACAACGTAATGATGAAGACATGTTTGCTGCCGAAGAAGATGAACACGGCACTTATTTCATGAACTCTAAAGACTTACGTGCGGTACAACATGTCGATCGTCTGATCAAGGTCGGGGTACATTCCTTGAAGATTGAAGGCCGGACCAAATCCTATTTTTACTGTGCCCGTACCGCACAAATCTATCGTAAGGCCATTGATGATGCGCTTGCGGGCCAACCATTTGACCCAGCATTGATGACGCAATTAGAAGGTCTGGCCAATCGTGGGTATACCGAAGGTTTCCTGCGCCGTCATGTGCACAGTGAATATCACAATTATGAAAATGGCTCTTCAAGTTTTGACCATCAACAGTTCTGCGGTGAAGTCTTAGAACGTAACGGTAACTCCATCAAAATTGATGTAAAAAACCGTTTTGTCGTGGGTGATTCCTTAGAGCTGATGACGACACAAGGCAATATCAGCTTTGTTTTAACCGAAATGAAAGACAAAAAAGGCAATCTGATTTCTGAGGCTAAAGGTTCAGGTCATATCGTCGAGATTCCGGTTCCGGCAGATGTAGACATGCAATATGCGCTGCTCATCCGCAATCTGCCGACATCGACTATAGATGTTTCGGCATCGTCACTGGCTTATCAGGCGAGTTAAACATGGCGCTGCTGATTACCGACAAATGCATCAATTGCGATATGTGTTTAGCAGAATGTCCAAATGATGCGATTTATGAGGGTGCGAAAGTCTATGAGATTGATGTGAACCGTTGTACGGAATGTGTCGGCTTTTATGAGCGCCAAACCTGTGTAAATGTGTGCCCAATTGAGTGCATTGTGCCACATCCTGAGCATGTAGAGACGCAAGAGCAACTGTTAGAAAAATTTAAAGTCTTGAATTTGTTCCAGTCTTAAGTACTGATCAAGCATTGGAATAAATATTGCATTGAATAAAGACAACCTTGGGGAAGGCTGAATAATAAGAGTCAAAACAAAAACAGTACAGAGGAAAGAAACAGCCAGAAGCAATTGGGGATGCTTCTGGCTGATCTAAAAAAGGAAGCAAATATAACAATAAAAAAAGGAACTCTGGTGTTAGCGTCCGGAGTTCCTATAAAAAGGTATAACAAAGATAATCGAGATCGAACACCAAGGTTTTGGGGAACCTTGGTGTTATTTTTTACTGACCTGAACGGATGATGTAATCAAATGCAGACAGTGATGCTTTCGCGCCTTCACCTGTGGCAATGATGATCTGCTTATACGGAACAGTAGTACAGTCACCCGCCGCAAATACACCTTTCACATTGGTCTCGTTACGCTCATTAATCAGGATCTCGCCACGATTTGACAATTCAACCGCTGTTGCTTTTAAGAAATCGGTATTCGGCAACAAACCAATCTGTACGAAGATACCAGCCAATTCAACAGTGTGCTCTTGGTCAGTTGTACGGTCTTTGTATTTCA
>NZ_VOYD01000056.1:0-4975 GCF_013420435.1 Acinetobacter sp. YH01008 | reverse complement strand
CGAAGCGAGTGAAACGAGCTTCAATAGAGTACGAGCTTTAGCGAGTACCAAGGGCAGTTTTAATAACTCACTTTGGAAATAAATTCCCTTTTATTCTTTTAAAAAGCTTTTAAAAGCTTTTAGACCCCCCTATAAACCACGCCTAGCAATGCTTTCAGACTTTAAAAAACTACTTTTACCGGACATTAAACTACAAATGCCGGACAAAATGGACTTAAAAAACTACTTTTACCGGACATAGAAACTACTTTTACCGGACATTAAACTACAAGAAAAAGTTTGTAGTTTTGTTAAAAAACTACAAAAATAGTAGTCAAAAAATAAACGACAATGTATGTTTAAGCTACATAAATACCAATGTAGTTAGTTAGTTTTTTGGGGTTGTAGTTATATGGACGAAAATAAAAAAACATATCCTCTGAGCTGGGTTGTTATGCAAAACAATGTTCAAGAATGCTTTAAGAGTATGAACATTGATGAAAAACGAATGTTAATACTTGCTAGCCCAATTGCTAGAACCACTGATGCAACTGAAAAAGACCGAATTATGATTACGGCAGAAGAGTTTGCTAGAGAATGTGGCATTAAAACGCATTCCGCATATACGCAGTTAGAACTAGCCAGCAAGAATCTACTTAAAAGAAATTTCTCTTATAACAATGAAAGAGGAAAAAAGGTGCTGTCGAATTGGGTGATTGATTGCACTTATGAAGACGGAGGGATAGCTATACGTTTCCCTGAAATCGTTCTACTGATGTTAAAAGAGTTTGATAAATTAAACCCTTATACAAAATATAAAAAAGATATCGTACTAAGTTTGAAAAAAGATTACTCATTCGATCTTTATCATTTAGCTAAAAAGCATCAAGCAATGGGACAATTTGAAATGTCCTTAGAACATATAAAAAATGAGCTGGGTTTGCCCAAATCTTATGACAAACTCTGTAATTTAAAAGACCGAGTAATGAAGCCTTCATTAAATGAGATTACAACTAATACAGATATTGAACTCACTTATGAAAATGTAAAAAAAGGGCGTTCAGTAGTTGGCTTTAAATTTATAGTGAAAGAAAAACCTAAGCCAAAATTAATAGCGCCTCAGCGAGATCAAAGAACTATAGATATGTTCTGCAATTTATCTGATGCTCAAATTAACAAGTACAGCACTATTTTATCTAAACTTTCTGAGCTATCAGACCTCAGTAATTTCCCAGACTACCCGACATTTGCCCTCTGGATTAGTGGCATCTTACGAGATCCGAAAAGTGTAAGAGAGGAAACAACAAAACGGATTTTTAAAGCTCTTCATAGCAAGACGGATTTTAAACCATGAGAACTAAGGCTGAATTAGATGCAATGAGTCATCAAGAACTCAAAGATTATGAGCAAAGTTTACTTGCTCTGTGGACACCAAGAATGGCTATTGAAAGTGACATTGAAAGGTTAAGCACTCATCACAGCGAATTATTAGAGGTTTTTAATCAATTAAAGAATCCGGATGCACCTAAAAATTCACGTTTAAAAGATTCAATCTTGTCTCTGAAATATAAAATCGAATCGCTTGAAGGTAAGTTGAGTGATCTTATTCAAGATAATCGCTTAAATTCTGCAGATTGAATTATTCAGTTTATTTAATCAAAATCGTGGAACATTGATTAAAGACTAGGCGTGGAACGTGAAAAGTAATAAAAAAAGCCCAGTCATTGACGACTGGGCTAGAAAATTGAAACTACAGCGTTGAATTTTCACGAGAATTATAACAAATTTCGTATAAGGTGTATTATGTTAATTTTAGAAAATCTTCACTACTATTATTTTAAAATAAGCCTTATATCCAAGCATAAAACAAGGTTGTCTAGACTTCTTTTAACAGTAAAGTTATCATAAAACTGAATTTTATTTTTTAGGTAAGTTTATGCATTCTATCCGCATTCGTTAAGACACAACTATTTGCATAGTGACACTATTTTATAATGGTGGGCTTTTGTTGTGTCTTTAAGAATATATGCGGATATATAAAGTAAAAGTATGCTTAATTTATAAGTATGCTTTTAGTGCATAGTTTCCAGTTATAACTTAATTGACTAGCTATTTGTCCACCCTGTGGATGAATAGCTTTTTTTTTGGGAGGACACTGTGATGCTAGCTTTTGTTTTCACCTAAATCCTGTTTGCTGCATAAAAAATTTCAAGAGCTAAACAGGAGTAAATAAAAATGAGTTTAATTATTAAAGCGAGAAACATACGCTTGGATTATGCTGGGCGTGATGTTTTGGATATTGATGAATTGGAAATTCACTCTTATGACCGTATTGGTCTTGTGGGTGATAACGGAGCAGGAAAGAGTAGTTTACTCAAAGTACTTAATGGCGAAATTGTTTTAGCCGAAGCGACATTACAGCGTTTTGGTGATTTTGCACATATCAGCCAACTGGGCGGAATCGAAATAGAAACGGTCGAAGACCGGGCAATGTTATCTCGCCTTGGTGTTTCCAATGTACAAAACGACACAATGAGTGGCGGAGAGGAAACTCGTGCAAAAATTGCTGCCGCATTTTCCCAACAAGTACATGGCATTCTAGCGGATGAACCAACCAGCCACCTTGATCTCAATGGAATAGATCTACTTATTGGTCAACTTAAAGCATTTGATGGAGCATTACTTGTTATCAGTCATGACCGATATTTTCTTGATATGGTTGTAGACAAGATATGGGAGTTAAAAGACGGTAAAATTACGGAATATTGGGGTGGTTACTCGGATTACTTGCGTCAAAAAGAAGAAGAGCGACAACACCAAGCCGTAGAATATGAGCTGATGATGAAGGAACGGGAGCGATTAGAATCTGCTGTGCAAGAAAAACGCCAGCAAGCTAATCGATTAGACAATAAGAAAAAAGGAGAAAAATCCAAAAACTCTACCGAAAGTGCTGGACGACTTGGGCATGCAAAAATGACTGGCACCAAGCAAAGAAAACTGTATCAGGCAGCTAAGAGTATGGAAAAGCGTTTGGCTGCATTAGAAGATATTCAAGCACCAGAGCATTTGCGTTCTATTCGTTTTCGTCAAAGTTCAGCCCTAGAACTGCACAATAAGTTCCCGATTACGGCAGATGGTCTGAGCTTAAAATTTGGTAGCCGTACTATCTTTGATGACGCTAACTTTATAATACCGCTTGGCGCTAAAGTCGCTATAACTGGATCGAATGGAACAGGGAAAACGTCCTTGTTAAAAATGATATCAGAACGTGCTGATGGATTAACCATATCTCCAAAAGCTGAAATTGGCTACTTTACACAAACAGGATATAAATTTAACACGCATAAATCTGTGCTCTCCTTTATGCAGGAAGAGTGCGAGTACACAGTTGCGGAAATTCGTGCAGTATTGGCTTCAATGGGGATCGGAGCGAATGATATTCAAAAAAACTTATCCGACTTATCGGGAGGTGAAATCATCAAACTGCTTTTATCCAAAATGCTTTTAGGAAAATATAATATTTTGCTTATGGATGAACCAGGAAACTATCTTGACCTAAAAAGTATTGCCGCATTAGAAACAATGATGAAGTCCTATGCAGGAACTATTATCTTCGTATCTCATGACAAGCAATTGGTCGATAATATTGCTGACATTATCTACGAGATCAAAGACCACAAAATCATCAAGACTTTTGAGAGAGATTGTTAATGATAGCCAATCTAATCCGAACATTAATTATTGAACTCTTTAAAGGAAATTAAAAATGACAATTCAAGATATTCAATCACTTGCTGAAGCACACGGCTTGTTGCTTACGGACAAAATGAATTTCAATGAAATGGGCATTGATTTTAAGGTCGTTTTTGCTCTTGATACAAAGGGGCAACAATGGTTGCTGCGTATTCCTCGTCGTGATGGCATGAGGGAACAAATCAAGAAAGAAAAACGCATTTTAGAATTGGTAAAAAAACATCTTTCTGTAGAGGTTCCTGATTGGAGAATTTCATCTACAGAATTAGTGGCTTATCCCATACTTAAAGATAATCCTGTTTTAAATTTGGATGCTGAAACCTATGAAATAATTTGGAATATGGACAAAGATAGCCCGAAATACATAACATCTTTGGCAAAAACCTTATTTGAAATCCATAGTATTCCTGAAAAAGAAGTTCGGGAAAATGATTTGAAAATTATGAAACCTTCAGATTTAAGACCTGAAATAGCAAACAATTTGCAGTTAGTAAAATCTGAAATTGGTATAAGTGAGCAATTGGAAACCCGCTACAGAAAATGGTTGGATAATGATGTTCTATGGGCAGATTTCACCCAATTTATACATGGCGATTTATATGCTGGGCATGTACTAGCTTCAAAGGATGGAGCTGTTTCAGGCGTTATTGATTGGTCAACAGCCCATATAGATGACCCAGCGATTGATTTTGCTGGGCATGTAACTTTGTTTGGAGAAGAAAGCCTCAAAACTCTAATCATCGAGTATGAAAAACTAGGGGGTAAAGTTTGGAATAAACTATATGAACAGACTTTAGAAAGAGCAGCGGCCTCTCCTTTGATGTATGGTTTATTTGCCTTAGAAACTCAAAATGAAAGCCTTATCGTTGGAGCAAAAGCTCAGTTGGGAGTTATATAATTTAAAAATATGATTGCTGAGAACTGCCTTGTTTTGAAACTTGGTTGGCTTTAATTAGTTTTTAGTATTCTTTATAGAAAATGCCTCGATCAAGGGGCATTTCTAACAATCATTTAACATAAAATTTCATATACGAAATTCGGGTGTTAGAACCCATTCAAAGTGTACTCATCAGTACACTTTGAAATTTTGATATAAAAAATTTAACATAAAATCTCATATACGAAATTCGGGTGTTAGAACCCATTCAAAGTGTACTCATCAGTACACTTTGAAATTTTGATATAAAAAATTTAACATAAAATCTCATATACGAAATTCGGGTATTAGAACCCATTCAAAGTG
>NZ_VOYD01000055.1:0-7006 GCF_013420435.1 Acinetobacter sp. YH01008 | reverse complement strand
GTCATGAGAAAGCCCATATAAATGGGTAATGTACAAGTTGCTGTAGAAGCATGTTTAATTCGTCTGATCACAGATACTTTATAAAGTATTTTAATACTTTTTTGAATCCGTCAATGCGTAAGTCCTACTTAATTAATTTAAGTGTATAAGTGTTATAAAAAACACTCTATTCGGATTTCATGTTATTGTGAACGGCTACATTGTTCAGGCCATCTTTGGAGATTCATGTGAGTTACTACCATATTTTAATTGAAGTAAATGACCACATTAGTACGATTGATGAAACGCGTGATATCGAGATCTTTGATATTGAGGATATTCAGCCACATCTTCATGCGATTTTATTGCCTTATTTCAATGAACAGCTGATTGAACTGGACGATGAGAATCTGGAATATAAAGATATTTTACATCTGGAAATCAAACAGACCCTCTTGCCGATCAATGACCTGATCGAAGAAGAGCAGCGCCTGTTGCCAAGTGATACCGATATTACCATTAGCGCTTATGAGATTTTTAATAATCGTGAGCTGAGTCAGGATGTCACATCAGTAATTTTTGACCTCTTGGAAGCGGTAAAACTGGAAAATTAAGTTTTCTTCAGATATAAAAAAGTCCTCATCAAGAGGACTTTTTTATTGTACGTGTTTAGATCGAGAATGAAGATCCACAACCACAAGTGGTGGTCGCATTCGGGTTTTGCACCACAAAGCGTGAACCTTCCAGACCTTCCAAATAATCTACAACTGAACCGACCAGATATTGATAGCTGAGTGAATCGACCAGTACTTTCACATCGCCGTTGGCAAATTCTGCATCATCTTCATTCTGACTTTCGGCAAAGTTAAAGCCATAAGAGAAACCTGAACAGCCGCCACCGGTAACATACACACGGAGCATTAAGTCTTGGTTACCTTCACTGTCACGCAACTGGCGTACTTTATTTGCGGCATTGTCGGTGAGCACAAGCGCTTGGGCATTCATGGCGGATTCCTCTGTTGAATGGAATGTCTTTAAAAAGAAAAGACCATATCGAAGTATAACACACTCAATATATGGTCAGTCTCTACAGATTAAAAGTCAAATCAGAGTAATTTTATCAGGATTATTTGTAGTTCTCATCCTGTAAGGCACATTCGAAGTTTTGCGGGTTCTGTTTACAACGGAATTGCCACAGCAGTTTCATCATGCGTTTGTCATATACGCCGCGTTTGGTCAGGTCGATTCTGGAATCGCGCATCATTTTCTGATAGCCCGGTTTATCTGCAGCCGGAATATCCATCCAGTATTTTGCAGGAATATCGGCTTTCATTTTGCCCAGAATACCAAAAGCGCGCGGCAACTGGCTTCTCACCCATTCACGTGATTTTTGACCATAACCCGCCGGGAATTTATCGGGACGGATAATGATATTACCGGTCACTTGCAACACCGGATAATTCACAATCGCACCTTTTGTACCTAAGCCTTTGTGTAATTCTAGCGGCTTAAATACCGCAGCGGGTGCGCCAATGATATCAACCTGACCATTGTTAAACTTGGCGCCAAAGTTGGTGACATCGGCACTGACGGCTTGAGCACCAACCTGCTGTACCATGATTTTTTGTGCTTCATCATAGTCGAGTACCGCAATTTTTTTACCTGCGGCTTTGGCCACGGTATTAATACTACGGTCATTGACCAACAGAAAAGCATCACCGACAGGAATCACCCCCACCACTTCATATTTGCCATTGAGCATATGTTTGGCAAAAGTCGGACTCGCCAGACCCTGCATCACTTTAACGGCCAGATTCAGATCTGGAATCGCCCCGATGGCATCGAGTGAGCCGGTAAAACTGTTGAACTGACGCCCGCGCATTCCAGTAACACTAATCCCGTCACATTTTCCGGCTTTAAAATCTTCTGCAACCACGGCTTCATTGGTATTCACTCTAAGCTCGATATCAGCGCCCCAGTTTTTCGCTGCCAGCTGATAATCTTTCATGACGCTATACACATCGCCATTTTTGCCCACCAGATCAAATACGCACATCACCTGTTTGGCCTGTACCAGACCTGAAACAGTAAATGTCGCTGCGGCCAATGCCAGTATTTTCCATCTTCTTTGCATCATCCTAATGTCCTTATACCTTGTTTTTGTTATTGCGATTTCAGCCGCATCTAATTGTTTTTATATTAATCATAAGAAATCAATCTTTAGATCAAGCTTAAGCTATTTAATCAGCTGTACAATGGCTGATCTGCCTCAGTTCAACCACAAAAAAAGCTTAGACTCAGCTAAGCTTTTTCTTTAAAAATCAAATTACTCACCCGGAAGTGAACACTCAAAATTGGCTTTGTCGACAGAACAGCGCGCGCGTTTTAACACTGACATCATGCCAGCATCATAGATTCCGCGTTTGGTCATGTCCATACGGCCATCACGTAACATTTTCTGATACTTGGTTCTATCTTCCACGCTCAGATTCATTTTATATTTCGACGGAATTCCGGCTTCCAGACGGCCGATCATGGCCATACTTTTTGGCAGGTTTTTGATAAACCAGTCACGCGATTTTTGCCCAAAACCTGCCGGGAATTTTTCCGGGCGAATGACAAAATCGGACGTCACATGCAGCACCGGGAAATTAAACATCGCGCCGTTATTGCTAAGGCCTTTATAAATCTCTAGCGGTTTATAAGCATAGGCTGGTGCCCCCACCATATCCACCTGACCATTGTTAAATTTGGCCACAAAATTGGATACATCGGAAATCACGGCCTGGGCACCGACACGCTGCACCATAATTTTCTGGGCATCGTCATAGCCCAATACCGCGAATTTTTTACCTGCGGCTTTTTCAATCGAGTTAATATTTTTGTCACGAACAAAGATGAACGCCGAACCAAGTGGTGCAATCCCGGCAATTTCGTATTTTTTACCACCCAGATTAGTCACCATTTTGCTGGCATTGCGTTTGTCCAGCGCAAAACTAATGGCACGCTGTGCAATTGCATTGCTCGGTGCACCGCCCAGTGCATCGATAGAACCGGCAAATTTATTGTATTGACGGGCGCGCATGGCAGTCATAAATACACCATCACATTTTCCGGCTTTAAAATCATTGTCGGCAACAGCTTCATCCTGGCGGGCAATCAGATTGATTTCTGCGCCCCAGCCTTTTGCAGCCAGTGCCCATTCTTGCGCCATCTGGAAAGACTCACCCGATTTACCCAGTAAGTCAAACACGCAGATATCGACTTTTTCTGCATGCACTGCATTGGCAAAACCAAATGTAGAAAGTGCAGCCAATGATAAGAGTGCTTTTTTCATTGTATTATCCTTTGGAATCTTGTTATTCGCTGAGTGGCCGTACACGGAACAAATATTAAGCAAGTTTAATTAAAAAAAATAGAGCATTTACTCCATTTAAAACCCGTGTTTTGGCCTATAAAGATAAATCAGCGTATGTTCTAAATATTATTTTATAAAATATTTTTAAATATCAATTTCTTAATATTTAATAGAAGTTTCGTATCATTACATTTAATCCGTGAGAGTTACAAAGATATACATCATTTGAATTTTATTCGCCACTAATTGAACACTCAAAATTGGTTCTTTCGACGGTACAGCGGGCACGCTTCAATACCGTCATCATGCCGGGATCATAAATCCCCTGCCGGGTTAAATCGATGCGGCCTTCGCGCAGAATCTTCTGATAGGCAATGCGATCTTCACGGCTTAAGTTCAGCTTATATTTATTGGGAATTTCCGCTTCCATACGTTTCACCATGGCAAAACTGCGCGGCAACTGTTTCACAAACCAGTCTCTGGATTGTACTGCGAAAGAGTCAGGAAATTTATCCTGCCGGATGATCAGGTCGGCAGTGACATTGATCACTGGAAAATTAATCATGGCGCCTTTATTGCCCAGACCTTTTTCTAATTCAAGCGGTTTAAAGGCATAAGCCGGTGCAGCCACAATATCGACTTCGCCCTGATTAAATTTACGGATAAAATTGGAAATTTCCGACATTACCGGCACGGCTTCAATCCGGTTGACCATAATTTTCTGGGCATAGTCATAATGCAGCACGGCAAATTTCTTGCCTTTTACCTGTTCCAGTTTATTCAGCTCGCGATCACGGACAAAAATATAAGCCGGGCCAATCTGTCCGATCCCAGCCACTTCAAATTTTTCTTTGCCAATCTGGGTGATCAAGCGCTTGCTGTTGCGTTTGTCCAGTACATAACTGATGGCTTTCATGGCAATGTCATTATTTGGCACACCACCAATCGCATCAATCGAGCCGGCGAATTTGTTATAGGCGCGGGCCCGCATGGAGGTCATATAAAAAGCATCACACTTTCCAGCTTTGACATCCTGATCTACCTTGGCTTCATCCTGATAGGCGCTCAACTGGACCTGCGTCCCCCAGCTTTTTGCTGCCAGTGCCCATTCCTCCAGTAACTTATAGGACTCACCCGATTTTCCCAGCAAATCGAAAACACAGACATTCACGCTGGCTTGACTCGAAGTCGACACCAACAGACCCAGCGCAGACAAAATTAAATATCCCTTTTTCATTTTTATTTGACTCTATCGTACTTATTGTTCTAACCATATGAACTATAAATGACTACTCACAGTAAAAATAGAGTTTTTACTCAACTTGAGCGTTTACCTCCTAGTGGGGAACAGAGGTCAAAACCTTTCATTTCAGTAAAAACTGCAAGATTTTTCATTTTCCTGGGGCTTTCCTTTAGAATAGGCACATCTTATTGCTTAGCCTTGATTTCTCAATGATTCAGTTAGACCAGTTATCTATACGTCGCGGTGGACGTGTTTTATTTCAAAAAGCGTCGATGCAGTTACACCCAGGATGGAAAATTGGCCTAACCGGTGTCAATGGTGCCGGGAAATCGACCCTGTTTTCAGCCTTGCTCGGTGGCATGGAGTCAGACACCGGTTCGTTGACCCGTCCTGCGGTTTGGACCGTGGCGCATATGGCACAGGAAATCAAAGCGCTGAATATGAAAGCCATTGATTTCGTCTTGTCGGGCGATGAAGAATACTGGGATATTCAGCAGAAACTGGAGCAGCCAGATCAACTGGATGATGCAGAACTGGCCCATTTATATGGCCGTTTTGATGAAATTTCAGGTTATTCTGCGCCGGCCAAAGCTTCGCAACTGATGGCCGGTCTGGGCTTTTTTGAACATCAATCCCAACTGGATGTGTCCAGTTTTTCCGGTGGCTGGCGCATGCGCCTGAATCTGGCGCGTACCCTGATGAGCCGTTCCGATTTACTCCTTCTTGATGAACCGACCAACCATTTAGACCTGGATGCCATTCTCTGGCTCGAAGACTGGCTGAAAGCCTATGAAGGTACGCTGGTGCTGATTTCGCATGACCGGGATTTCCTCGATGCGATTACCGACCATATTTTACATATCGAAAATCAGGAACTGATTTTATATACCGGTAACTACTCGACCTTCGAGCGCACCCGCAGTGAACGTCTGGCGCAGCAGCAACAGGCTTATGAAAAGCAGCTGGAAACCCGTGCACATCTGCAAAAATATATTGACCGTTTTAAAGCGCAAGCCACCAAAGCCAAGCAGGCACAGAGCCGGATCAAACAGCTGGAGCGTATGCAGGAACTGTCTGCTGCCCATGTTGATACACCATTTACCTTCAGTTTCCGTGAACCGACCAAAATGAGTTCGCCTTTATTGCAACTGGAACATGCCGATATTGGTTATGGTGACAAGCTGATTGTCACCAATGTCAATTTACAGATCACGCCAAGCAGCCGGATTGGTTTACTCGGGATGAATGGTGCCGGTAAATCTACCCTAATTAAATCGCTGGTCGGTGATTTAAAATTGCTTCAGGGTCTGCGCAAAGACTCGGAACTGCTCAATATTGGCTACTTTGCCCAACACCAAATGGATGCACTGGATGGCAATGCCAGCCCGATGTTACAGCTGGCCCGTATTGCCGATAAAAAAATCAGTGAAGCCAGCTTACGTTCTTTCTTGGGCAGTTTTGGTTTTAGCGGCGAACGCATGGATACGCCAAGTGAAAGTTTCTCAGGCGGTGAACGTGCCCGTCTGGCTCTGGCATTGATTGTCTGGCAGCGTCCAAACGTGTTGATTCTGGATGAACCGACCAACCATTTAGATCTGGATATGCGTCATGCATTGACCATGGCCTTGCAGGATTTTGAAGGTGCTGTGGTGCTGGTATCGCATGAACGCCAGCTGATTGCCAGTGTCTGTGATGAATTGCTGCTGGTACATAATGGTCAATGCCGTGAATTTGACGGTGATCTGACCGCTTATGCCGACTGGTTACGTCAGGCCCGCATTGAGATGATCAAAAACGGGCAGAAGCCAGCCGAGCCGGTGAAATCTCAGGTCGAAGTCAAAGCAACCATTTCCAAACTGGACAAAGAAGCACAGCGTAAGGAAGCGGCACGCCAACGAGAACTGAGCCGCCCGATTCGTAAAAATATCGAAAAATGTGAAACACAGATTTCAAAGGTTACGCCGCGACTGGCTGAAATTGAAACTTTACTGGGTGACAGTGCTTTATATGAAGCCTCACGTAAAAATGATTTGCTCAAACTGATGAATGAGCAAACCGAGCTGAAAGCCAAACTGGAAACAGCCGAGGAACAGATGCTGGAACTGATGATGGAACTGGAAAGTCTGGAGCAGTCCTTCTAACGCTATTTCAACACCCCCCATTATCTGAGAGATGAGTAACAAGCGTTATTCATCTCTTTTTTTTATTAAAACCACCCATTTTTAATATTTTCCTCCTGCTTTTCATCTTCGGGTAGTTGCTCGCTATTCTTGAGTGCTGCATCTCTTCTTCAAAACTCGACACATTTTGTCGTGAATTACGCAAGTGCCATATAAGTTTATTTTTTAAACAGTGGAGTGGCTTTTTTCATACATTAATTTACAGCGTCAGCTTGCATCCTAAGGCTCTAATACAAGTGTTTTTTA
>NZ_VOYD01000054.1:0-7023 GCF_013420435.1 Acinetobacter sp. YH01008 | reverse complement strand
AGTACCAGCGTACGGCCCACAGAATGATGTCACGCTGAAAATGCCGGCCTTTGAATGGGTTCATGTGCAGCTCCATCAGCAAAAGGGGATGATAAGTTTATCACCACCGACTATTTGCAACAGTGCCCGTATTGTAGAGATTAAGAAGTTTTTAGCGAATCATAAAAAGACTACCTTAAATGATGTAGCTACTATTACTTTAATTAATCCTTCAACCTTTAAACGTATTCCTTTAGCTTCAGAAAAAGTAGCTGCTGGTTTCCCCTCTCCCGCACAAGATTACATTGATAAAACTTTAGACATGAATGAACACCTTGTGAAAAATGAAGCTGCAACATTTGTTGTCAAAGTAGCTTCTCTTTCCATGCGTGACGCAGGCATTGAAATTGATGACGAGCTTTTAGTGGATCGTAGTCTTGAAGCTAAACACGAAGATATTGTTATTGCTTTAATTGACAATGAGTTCACCGTTAAGCGGTTAATGATTGAAGGTGATAAGTGTTGGCTTAAAGCTGAAAATCCAGATTATGACGATATTCACCTTAATGATTGCCAAGAATTATTAATATGGGGTGTAGTGACCTTTGTCATTAAGCCATTTAGGAAACATAAATAATCTAATCCTATTGGTCTAATCTACATGGAAAATCAAAATAAGATTTTTGCTTTGGTAGACATTAATAACTGTTATGTAAGCTGTGAACGTGTCTTTAATCCAAGCCTGAATAATAAGCCAGTAATCGTATTATCTAATAATGACGGTTGTGCTGTGGCTCGTTCACAAGAAGCTAAAGACTTAGGAATAAAGATGGGTGTACCTCTTTTTCAACTCAAGGAGCTTGTAGAGCAGCACAATATTACAGTCCTTTCGAGTAATTATGCTCTATATGCGGAAATGTCCCGCAGATTTATAAAAGTCCTAGCTGAATTTGTTACACCTCAAGAACAAGAAATTTATTCGATTGATGAATGCTTTTTAGATCTAACTGCTTATGCTTCAAATTATGATCTAACTGCTTATGCTCATTTAATTCTGGATCGGCTCTCACGTTGGCTAGGTTTGCCGGCCTGTATTGGAATTGGACGGACTAAAACAGAAGCAAAAATGGCTAATCATATCGCTAAAAAGAATAGTTATTTAAAAGGTGTATGTAACCTTGTTTCAATGGACTATTGTTCGATTGAGGGCTTATATCAATCTATAGAAGTTAGTGAAGTATGGGGGATTGGTAGAAAGCATACTAAAAAGCTGAATAGCCTAAGCATTAATACAGTTCTAGATTTTGTTTGTGCTTCACCCTTAATGATTAGAGATCAATTCTCTGTAGTCATGCACAGAACTCTATTAGAATTACAGGGAATTTCTTGCATTGAAATTGAGCAAAGTCCTAAAGCAAAAAAACAAATAATAGCAAGCCGTTCCTTTGGCCAGAAAGTTTATAGCTGTGAGGATCTTAAAGAAGCGATTACGCTTTATGTTCAGGATGCCGTAAGCCGTTTAAGAAGTGAAAATTTACTATGTGGCTGTATTATTAGTTTTGTTCAATCTAATCCATTTGATACTTCTGAGCCTTTTTATAATAAATCTTTGTCTTACGCTTTACCCGATCCATCAGACAATAGTTTATTACTTTCTAAAATTGCTACCTCAATGGTTGATCAGCTATACCAAAAGAATATTGGATTTAAAAAATGTGGAGTTATCCTCACTTGTCTTGAACCTAAAGCCACTCATATTTATGACTTATTCACGGACATGAACAAGATAGAATCAAGTAATAAACTTATGGATTCACTCGATGATATACAGAATAAATTTGGTAAGAGAAAAATAGGATTAGGTGCCAGTATGCTACCTGATAGAAATTGGAATATGTCACGTAATAAGCTGTCTCCCAATTACTTTAAATGGGATCAACTTATGAGTGTTAAATAATTAGTCATGACTAAGATAATTTTTTTGCATGTGACTTGCCACCTGGCTAAAAGGAATAACAGGAATTGAAATTAAAATATGCAGCGTTTATAGCTCTTTTAATAGTAGTGTCTGTTATGGCCTTTAAACAGGTTTATAACCCTTACTTTGATCAAGATAAAGAAGTAAAGACGTTTAGCTTTAATGGAAAAAAATTAACGGCTCTGTACCTATATAGGGAGCATGATCAAGAAATAGGTTTTAAAGAAAATCCTTCATTAAAGCCTTTAGTCTTTACGTGGAAAAAGCCGATTTATACCTGTTTTAATATGGTCAATGTACCTTATGACTTAGAGATATTTTTCTTTAATACAGATAAAAAAATTATTGGATCGGCTGTAATGGAAAAGTTTTCCAAAAAGCAGTATTGCCCCAAAGAAAAGATTCAATTTGCATTAGAAAGAATAAAAACTTAGATTTTTCAATCTAGTCTTTAGTATCTTTAAAATTGTTTGAATAGTAACTATATGGATAAAGAGTATAAAATATGTCTTTAATGTCGATACTGAAATCTTCAGATCCTAAGTGCAAGGAAGTAAAAGAAATTATAAAAAGTGTCGCACCCCAAAAAAAAGATTTCAAAACTTACAGTGGTATTCCTCCTTTTACTAATTATGAAGTTATGAGTGAACATAAATTAACGAGTAGTTATGATTCAGGCTTGGTTGGTACAGCATTTGACTACTTATCTAAAATAATTTGTGCGTACTACACGAATACTGAATTGAGTGCTAAGGAATTTGAGCAACCTAAAATTATCAGCTTTCTAGAGGAAACGAAAAATAAAAGCATTTTGGTATTGTATAAAAAAATTCAAAATCACATAGATTTTCTACTAGCTAATAAATCAAACGATTTAGAACTAAATGAAGAATTTATTGGTGGAATTATTCTTTTGGCTAAATTAGAAAATCTATGGCGATCTGGATTTCTACCAGTAGCAACAAAGAAAGACATACTAAAACCAACGGAGAACGTGGTTTACGAAGATATATCTTCCCTAGTCAAAAATTTTGATAATGTATTCATTAAGAATGGTCTTATTAAGCCTGATAGTCTGATCACATACAATCCCAGATATTCTGCAAATATCCGTGTTGCACTAGGGGGGATAGATGCAGATATTTGTATTGATGAAACACTATATGACTATAAAAGTACAAAAAATCATGGATTTATGATTAAAGACAGTATGCAGATCACATCGTATTACTTATTCTATTTAATGGATCGAATTATGTCGTCAACAGTGCAGATGCAACGACACAGAATAGAACGAATTGCATTATATAAAGCGAGATTTGGCCAAATTGAATATTTTGATGTTAAGCATATACCTGAAAAAGATTTAAAATATGCAATTTTTGAGCTTAATAGGATGTTTAAATTAGGTATGCCCGCTCAGAAAATTAAGGATTTTTAAAGGGCACTAAAGCACAGTATTGCGCCTTATCCTTCCCTTATATTATTAACGGTCTTGCTCTTTCCCCTTGTTCTTTCCGTGTTGAAGATCTAGCTTATTAGGTTGAATCTGTGGCTGTGGCGTTGGTTTTTTCACTTCTACCTGTTTCCGTAAATAGTCCACTAGATCAACTGCTAGTTTTCTATCTTGCGGATCTGGTGACTGTGATAGAGCTTTAGTAATTTCCTTGTAATGCGTCAATGCTTCTTTTTCTTGCTGTTTAGCTTTCTGGACACGTTCTGGACTTGCCTTATTTTTACCATATCGCTTAAACGATTTGCCCTGCTCTTTCATTTGTTTAACTGACTGCTTATCACTTCTATTTTTTTGAAGCCTAGCTATACGTTTTGTCGCATTCGCTTCAATCCCTCTGGATCTTAATTTTTCAGCAAAACTTTCTCGCCATTCCTGAAGATCAGCCTTCCTGATATTTAACCGATCACCTTTTTCAGAAACAGCTTTAACAACAACATGCACATGCGGGTTTTCACTTGGATCTTTTGAAGGGTCATTGGTAAAGGTATGCTGCACCATCATATATTTATGGTCTTTAAAATGTTCCTCTGCAAATTCTTTTGCAGCATCATAAACGCCTTTTTCATCCGTACCTTTCGGCATAGATAACACAATATTAAAAGCCTGCTTATATTTAGATTCTTCATCAGAAATAGGTGTACCTGACATTTGCCAATCTTCAGCAGTATCTTCTATATCATCCTTACCATTAACTTTATTTCCGTCCTGATCAATTCCCTCTAATTGCCCATTCCGTGTGATATATCCCATGTGGGCTTTCACCTTCCCCATAGAATTACCTCCACCAGTAACCTTGACCATTACTTCAGGGGTCTTTTTACTGATTCTATTTAAAGTTGCCTTAACGCTATTTGGAGATGATTTAGGGGCTGATTTAGCTGAATGGCCAGATCCATTTTTAGGCTTAGACAGATCATTTAAAAAAGTATCTAAACTTTGGGTCTGATTAACACGCTTAACTTTAGATCCGTTAAGTAGCTGCTCACCATGAGCAAGCAAAGTGCTTTGCACTTCTCTGGTAGTCTTACTGCTTCCGTTAGCCATTATTCCCACCTCTTTTTATTGCGCTCTAATAGAGTGAAAACATGCCTAACTTGAGCTTTTACTAGCTGATGTACTCGCTCGACAAATTCTCTATCGTAAGATTCATAAATACCCTGATTCATATTCTTAGCCATTTGGTTTAGGTTTCTACCAATCGCCAAAAGCTGACTATTTGATTCGCCAAGTTTAAGAGCTTCTTCCTGGCTAAAGAATATTGAATCTTTTGTGACATTAGCTGTTAAAACCGAAATGATATATTGATTCGGTTTCATGCCGATCTGTGCTGCTTTCTCATTAATGGCTTTCATCAAACTTGGTTTAAGCCGTAATTCTTTGCGTGATGTTTTTTCAAATACATCTATAACGTCTTGCGTTTTTTCTATTTCAGATAACTTTTCCTTGATCATTTTTTTGATCAAGTCGTCTGGATCTACTTCTTCAAACTTAGCTAACTGATAGATTTTTTCGGTTAAGTCCTTTTCCAGATTCAAGGAAAAATCTTGTCCTGAAAAGTTAGGATCATTCTCTTTTTGATAAGAAAGTTCTAACGCTTTTTGGAAAGGTGCGCCTTTCTTAATTCCCTGTTTTTCACACTTTGCTTCCCACCAATCAAGCACTGCCCGATCAACTCTGAAAAAGATTTTATTGTCTTTAGTCATGATTAATTCCATAAGCAAAGTAATATTTTGCTTATCCCATTCTATCAACTGGGTGACAAAATGGCAATTTTAACGGCTACTGCCTATCCTGCCCTAGATTATATATCTTCTTTTTTTCCCTCTTTTCTCCTTAGTCATGACTAAGGGTAATCAAGCTAGGTGGTCGGGAAAACCCGCCCAAAAAAAGACCTTGCATTAGCAAGGTCTTTTTCCATTGGTAGGTTTAGGCTTCTTGTAAATACTCGATTTCAAGGCTGCTGCAATCTACGGATACCTCTGTTCCATCTTCGTATTTGATCCATGCAAAACCCAAAGAAGAAGGCTTTTTATTAAGCATCAGGTTCGCTTGTCTGCCGTCATGAATAACAACTAAAAGCGGTTTTTTGATTTTGTCTGGATCTTCTTCTTTAGCTTCTGGCTGCTCTTTCTGGTTCGATTGATCCATCAGTTTTTTAACTTCAAGTTCTTCAGTCGCTTCAGCTTGATCATTCCCATTAAAATTGAAAGATTCATTATCATCAATAATAGCGGTTTGCTCTTGGCTTTCTTGCGCCTGTGGTTCTGATTCTGGATCTGCTTCAGTCGCTTCAGCTTGCTTAGGTTCTTTTAACTTTTTAGATAGAGCCTGTACTTTCGATCTGATAATGTCTTGACCATTCTCTAAAGATTCATCCACCCAAGCGTTTACTTCTTCAGGGAATGATTCCCAAAGTTTGCGTAAGTCATACAAAGTCTTTGGAGATTTAAAACCTGCATCATAAGCCTTAGATAAGCACTCTGGCATATCCACTAAAGCTAGGTGAGTAGAAATAAAAACAGGATCTTCATTTAACTTTTTAGCGATTACGTTTTTCTTCTCGCCTTGCTTAATTTTCTTTTGGATGAAAAGTGCAAGCTCAATAGGTGAATGGTTAAGGCGTTCTTTATTCTCCGGTGGTGTTTCAAAAAGTATGCTGGCATTAAACGAATCCATTATTGATATAAAAGAACACTAAATCAAAGGCTTTGAAATGATTTTCAAGCTTTTTGGAGAAGTTGCAGCTTCTCCTAAAGCCTCGCCTGATTCGATGCCGTAATCGACAATTATTGCCTTCTATACCCACAGTGAAAAATTTACCAATCAACTGTTTGCATTCTTTAAAGGTCGTAACAAAGCTATCCCAATGGTCACTTGATATACATGTATAGCTTACACCTAACTGCTTCAATTTTAATTTAAGTCGTTTTGCAGTGGCTAAATCTCGGTTACCCCATACATAAGCAACAATTTCACCTGTTTCTCGATGATAGGCATAAATTAGCCATTGTTTATTTTGCTTATGACCAACAAAAGTCCAAAACTCATCTACTTCAAGGGTTTCATAATGACTTTGCTGTGCTCGAAGTTGATATTTTGATTGGCTAAGTGTCCGTAGAACTTTACCGATACTTACTCTTTCAATTTCTGCTATATCCCTGACACCACTGCCTCGCACCATGAGGTGTAATATTTTGGTTTTGATACCTGAGTGACAGCCTTGATAACTGAGAGCATGATCACCAATAAATTGACGTCTGCATATTTTACATTGGTAATTTTGCTTACCATCTACTTTTGTGCCATTTTTCTTTATACTGTCACTTAGGCAGGCTGGACACTTGATTTCTAGAGTTATTCGCATTTCTCTATTTTATCAAAATCCAACCTGCTTTTTTTCAGCATACTTTTTGAAACACCACCAACAATTTATGTCCACGCCACGTTCTGCGGCTTCGAGGGCTAGTTTTTGTTGAACCACTGAGAACAAGGACAACAAACTGCCTACTATATTTTCCCGGAGAGTGGTGTAGGAACTTTTTCATTATTG
>NZ_VOYD01000053.1:0-7247 GCF_013420435.1 Acinetobacter sp. YH01008 | reverse complement strand
TGATACCATTTTTCTTTATACTATCACTGAGGCAGGTTGGACATTTGATTGCTAGAGTTATTTGCATTTCTCTATTTTATCAAAATCCAATCGGCTTTTTCTTCAGCATACTTTTTGAAACACTACCGAGGAGATTATTTATGACATTTAATAACAATGAAAATACACGTGTGTGGTTTA
This sequence comes from Acinetobacter sp. YH01008, assembly GCF_013420435.1. Classification (NCBI taxonomy): domain Bacteria; kingdom Pseudomonadati; phylum Pseudomonadota; class Gammaproteobacteria; order Moraxellales; family Moraxellaceae; genus Acinetobacter; species Acinetobacter sp. YH01008. The sequence goes on along the minus strand of NZ_VOYD01000053.1, from coordinate 7,067 downwards.
TTACAGGTGCAAGCAGTGGACTAGGATACGAATTCACAAAAAAAGCATTGGAGTCAGGAGAGAAGGTTGTTGGTGTTGCTAGAAATATTGAAAAACTGAATGAGTTAAAATGCCAGTTTGAAGGAATGTTACTTCCTTTAAGTCTTGATGTTACTGATAGAAGTGCTGTTTCGACTACAGTGGAAACTGCCATTAAACATTTTGGAAGACTCGATATTGTCATTAACAATGCAGGGAATATGGTAATGGGAATGATTGAAGAATTTAGTGAAGATGAAGTTAGAAGCCAAATGGAAACTAATTTCTTCGGTACAGTATGGGTAAGTCAAGCTGTTATGCCGTACTTGCGGGCACAAGAATCAGGTCATATTATCCAGATATCTAGTATTGGTGGACTGATTAGTGGTCCAATGTCGGGAATCTATAGCGCTAGTAAATTTGCTTTAGAAGGATTTAGCGAGGCTTTAGCACAAGAAGCTGCACATTTTGGTATAAAAGTATCTATCGTAGAACCTGGAGGTTACTGGACGAATCTATACTTAAAAATGAGTTTTACTACACAGAAAAAAGAGTATGATTCATTACGTGAAAAGTTGGCCCAACAATATTCAAACGAATCGGTGGATAGTGATCCTAAGTTAGCCGCCGAAGCTATAATGAAACTGGTTAATAGTGAGAATCCGCCTCTCCGATTAGTTCTGGGAAGCCTTGTATATGATTTAGCTGTTGAAAATGCAGAAAAACGTATATTTACATGGAAAGAGTGGGAATCAGTCAGTCGTTCTTCGGAACATGGGATTCCTGCACCAGAAGGATACGGAATAATTGAGGAATAGAAACCCTAAGAAATAAACTCTCTAAACTACAAAAACTAATTAATGATTTAATATGTTTATTAACTTAATCGCTAGAAAGGGAGGCGATTGTATGGAATTGATAAAAATGAGAGGAATAGAAAAATATTTTGGAGGCAAGCTTCTTTTTACTTTTGATAAATTAACTGTTTTTAAGAACGATATTATTGGTGTAGTCGGGTTAAACGGAAGTGGAAAAACGACGTTGTTGGAGATCATTAACAATGATATAGCTCCTGACAAGGGAAATGTTGAGGTTAAGGGAGATATCTCTTATTATAAACAATTCGGTCAATACCACGAATCAGTAGATTCTTGGCAATTGAAAGAATTTCGCTCCAGCTCAACAAGGTGGTGTTTCAAAAAGTATGCTGACATTAAATGAAGCCATTATTGATGTAAAAAAAGGTTAAGTCGAAAGCTTTAAAATGGTTTTCAATCTTTTTTGAAAAATTGCATGTTAGAACCTATTCAAAGTCCGTATTTAATAGCTTCTCTTAGCGGATTTACTCATTTTCAAGCACTTGTAAGTAAAGCTCATCCGCTTTTTGAGCAATGGCTTTGCCATTCTCACGCATTTCTAATTCTTTAGCTACATAGGCTTGAATCGGTATGTTGTAATAGCCACCACCATAGTAGTCTTTAATGAGTTTCAAAGGCACTTCCACACCATATTCATCAAAAAGATTACGTCTGTAATTATATTCATGGATCGTATCCGCATAGGTCGGCAATCGGGGTAGATAGGTCAAGTGTGGTGTAGCAATTTCCATCTGCATCCATGTTTTCTGCTTCTTAGACCTGTACTTTAAAAAACGCTGTGCAAAATGGATAATCTGCCCTGCTTGGGAACGGCTTGCTTTGAAAACAGACCATGTTTCAACCATCAGGAATAGATTTTTAATGTCGGCTCGGTTCTTCTCTGCTAGAGAACTATTTTTTTGACTAGCCAATTTATTAATAGAATCAGTAAATTTAGTTTTAATTTTTTCAATACTTTGCTTTGTATATCGCCAAGTCCACGTATAAGCCCTTACTCTGTCTTTGTAGTCTTTTTCATCACCCAAGATGAGCTGTTTATAAGTCTTATGCGTATCTCTAAAAAGCTCCATAGTCACCAGGGCAGTAGGTTTGACAGCAATTGGATTTTTTAAGACAAATTGTTTTGGCTCATTATCTTTGAAGTAGTCTGCAATCAAGGTCTTTTCTGCTGAGATCGAATCAAGATCCCACTTAAAGCCTTTGTACTTCTCTTTAAGAGTCTGAATCTTCAAACGCTCCGACTCTTTGGCAAGTTTATTAATCTCAATACCGTTGAAAGTATTGAAATCTCTACTTGTAGGCGTAGTGAATAAGCAATACAGAAACCATTTATTTTCATTAAAGACATCTCTTTGCACGATCATCGTGCAAATAGGATGACCCTTTTCTAGGCGGTAAGAACGCTGTCTTGGTGAAATACCCAACTCATAACGCTCTGTCATCTTATCCAAAACGGATTCAATGGATTTCTTAGAACTGTCGTACTCAAAGCTGAAATAAAAATATGCGCCATTGGCAACATGGTCAGCGAGCCGTTGCATTGTAAATTTTGTGTGTGGACTAAAAATTATCATCCAAAATATTTCCAATCATTGTTATCAAGGGTTAATTCACAAAATACGCTGTTTTTTGATCAAAAACTAGCATTGTAATCGAGTAAAAGGATTTTTGGTTTTTAGCTGTTTTTTGCTTTTTCCATAGCGAAGCTATGGTGAACTTGCGAAGCAAGTTTTAAGGACTTCTAGACGGTGTTTGTAAGAGGGTAATAAGTAGTTCCATGCGAACGCACCTAGACAGCATATTTTTTGTGCATTATGATTTTCTCATCAGTTGTGAAGTGTGTCTGACCAACGCACCTAAAAGACCTAACCGTTTTTTAGTGTGCCGTTAGGCACACTAAAAATTTTGATTTTCAACAGCTCACAGTGGAAAGGTTGACAGCCTGAAAACTGCTTGACGAAGCGGACTGCTGCGGAAACGTAGCTCGGTACGCTTTGATGAGGGCTGATGAGGGGTGGCTTTTGCCTACCCTCAAATTCTACTCAATCCACTTCATTGTTGGTTCTTGAAGTTGGGCGACAAGGAAACGGAATCACCGAAAGGTGGCGAATGGGTTAAACCCCATTCTAGGCTGAAAGGGCTGAAATCCTGCTTTTGAAGAAATAGTGAGTGAAATCCATAGATGGAGAGTAGCGTTAATAACTACCGTTCTTCGCTGAATCTTTATGGTTTGGCGAGGTGCGTGGCACACACGATGGCTTCTGCGGTATTCGAGAGGGTACAGGCGATCAAGGTGAAAGCTGGCGAGAGTGGCACTTTTGGGTCAGGTGGTGAATTTGTCGTGATGACATTCCATTTTGGCTCGAAAGGTCGATGTATAGCTTAAACGTGTTAAAGGTGGGGAGAGATCCTCATCGACTGTGCTAAGTAAGTGTTCTACCCATGATGATATTTTTTAAGCTGCGGAATCGGTATTTTGGAACTGCGTACCGAAAAGCAAGGAAAAAGCTTAGAAACTTAGTGGATGAACGTACTGCTTGTTAAGACTTCAATTGATAACTTGGGACGCACTTTTATGTCATTAGGTTTTGTCACCTAAGTTTTTGAATAACTAAATTTTTAGTTATCGACATAGATGTGTTGGAGCGATCTTTAGTAGCGCATATAAGGCAGATTTTTGCCGAAGTTGTACTGTAATAATTCTGAATAAGTTGTTGTTTTTATTTGTAAAATAGATAGTAATCTATAATTACAGGTAAAATTGATAATCAATAAGAATTTTCTTTTGAGTTGTTTTATCAAAAGTTGGTTAAAAAACCATAGCTACCGTTGTCAGAAATGACTTGTTAAGGGAATCGTGGTTTTGCGAAAGAGTGATGTTGAGGCTATAGGGGACTGTAGTTGAGTGTGTTACTTCCTGCATGGTCATAGTGCTTGAAGGCTGTGGATTTAAAGCCACAGGAGAGTCAAAAAGGTTAAATGGGGATTGGTCTCCCCTGCTGTTCGAGTTGGTCGCTCGAACTAAACTAAACTTCTGAAGACATAGTTTTTCGAGGTTGTTATCCACCATAGGATAAATATTTTCTGATTTTATGAATAAAATTAGCGTTTTAAAGTTTGGTGTTGGTTGGTTGGCAATCGGCACTTCGACAAAATTTTACGGTGCATACGTTATAAGCATTTTTTAGACCCCCTCGGATATTCTTGCCAACAGAATATCGAAACGAGGTGGGTTGTCTAAATGCTCACCATTTGCGTTTTAAGGCACTTTAAACTAAAACCTATAGGTAGAATAGGAATGACCAATAAAACGCCAAATACAGCAAACCATGCGCTATAAATCCACATCTCTTGGTGTATCTTGCTCTCGATCTGTCATAAAATCTTCTAACCCTGTTGGGTCATCATGGTTTTTAAAGAACTCCTCCCAAGTTACTTCACAAAAGACACCATCTTCATTGGCTCTAAACCATCGTGGTTTGTTGAAGTTCTTCATCGAGAGAGAAACCAAATCTTCATCTTTTTTATCTTTGCTCATCTCAGATCCTCTTTAGCGAGTGTCTACGAGCGACACAACGAAAATTTGCGCCTAGACTCCCTGAAAAACTGCTTTTTAAAATATTTGCTTCAACAAATTGAAAGTAGATCACATGCTGATCTTTGCACCTAGACCGAGCGAAGCGAGCATAAAAAACTTATGAGCGAAGCGAATTCCGAGTTGCTTTTGCCTTTTCTTAAAGTAACAAGAATATTAACTAAAAATTGCCCCACGAATCGAGCGAAAGCGAGATTCAATAGAGTTTGAGCGTAGCGAAAACCAAGGGCAATTTTTCATTTATTTTTTCATTTACTAATTTTAAAAGCTTTATTAAAAGCTTTTAATAGCTTTTAAAAAGCTTTTAAAAAGCTTTACGGCCAGTCTCAATGTATTGCTATATCAGTGTTTCAGACACTAAAGTGGGGGCGAAATGTTAGGTTTTTGACTTTTAGTGGGGGCGAAATGTTAGGTTTTTGACTTTTAGTGGGGGCGAAATGTTAGGTTAGTGGGGGCGAAATGTTAGGTTAGTGGGGGCGAAATGTTAGGTTAGTGGGGGCGAAATGTTAGGTTAGTGGGGGCGAAATGTTAGGTGGTAATCAAGATATGCTTGACTTAATAAGTGGGGGTAAGTAGCATTGAAAATACCACCACATAATAGAAGAATAGTGATTTTAGATGGCTGTATCATTAAAGAAAATTAAAAATTTTGAGGAACATGACAAATCTCTTTTTCCTCTTTCAGCACCTGCCAAACGTTATCCAAAAGACTATGCTGTCTTTCAAAATATTTTCTGGCAATTGAAGCATGAGAAATCACCAAAAGACGATATTCTAAAATTGCTATTCTTTTTTAGCCCTAAAGTTCGGCTAGCATCAGATCCCAATGAAACAACAGAATTCACTGTAACAGCTAAAGAATATGCTGAATTGACGGGCTTAAAGCCAAGCAGTGCTTATGTAGCCTTAAACCGAGTAGTAGATGCTCTCTACGACCACAGTGTAGTTTTTTATCATCCTGGAAAAGATCGAGATATTCGAACAAGACTCATTAGTACATGCTCATACAAGGATGGATGTTTTTATATTTCTTTCACGCATTTTGCCCTATACATTATGTATGTTTTTAATAAACAAAATTCGTATACAAAATTTAAAGTTAAATCGGCTGTTGCCTTACATGGTCACGGTTTAAAACTTTACCCATTCTTGGTACAAAATGAATTTCGGTCTAATTTCGATGTATCCATCAAAGAATTAAAAAGTGCTTTAGGTCTGGCAGAAAATTCATACCCAGAATATAGAGATTTCAAAAGTACTATTCTTAAACCCCACATTGATGACATTAACTCTAAAACAGAACTTACTATTGAGTTTAAAGCAGTCAAGAAAGAAGGACGCAAAGCTAGTCATGTTAATTTTATAGTTAGAAAAAAGAAAACTATTGGAGCTAATCAACAAAGTGAAACTGGTAGTAACCAAGAGCAAAATAAAATAACTGCAAAAATGGTTTATTTAACGATAATTCAAAGTGAAGAATTGAGCTTGAGATTCAAAGAATCTGGTGAGACTACAGACGAATTAGTAGAAAGAATAAAAATTGATTTTAAAAATAACGAAGGTAATAGATGGATTGAAAAACTAGCAGAATTCAATATCGACTTTACTATTGAACAAAAAGTTTGAAAAATTGCTGCTATACCTAGAAAAGTACGATTTAATTCAAAATAAGATATATGTTCAGCTAAGATGTTCAGATGAACATGCTTAAACACGCGCTGAGGGATTACATTGAACAAAACAAAATTTAGCATAATGGACGCAAGTAAAGCTTTTAAAAAATCAAGAACAACAATCTATGAATCTATAAAAAGTGGTGAATTATCAAGAGATCATGATGGACTTATAGACTTATCGGAACTTATCAGAGTTTATGGCAATCCAGTCAGTGTTCAGTCCAGTACACGTACTGAACAAGTCCAGAAGGATGTACAGGTACACGTTCAGTCTGAAATTGAAAATGTATTAAAAGATCAAATTTCTTTACTCAAAAATCAGTTAGATTTAGCAAATCAAAGAGAAAAGTCTTTGATGCAACATATTGAAGATCTCACTCATAGAATTGAGTTTAAAGGCACGTTAGAACAGCCAAAACAAGAAAATACTAGTAAGCTAAATGAATCTACTAATCTAAATATAGCAACAGATCCTCGGCCAGAGATTGAGTCGAACTATGACGCATTGACTACTTTTGGGGAAGACAACAAGCGTATACCTATTCCTGAACACGTTGAACCGGAACCTAAAAAAAGGGGATTATTGGGCCGTTTAGCTCGGGCAGTTTTTACAGATGAGTAAGGTTTTATTGTTATTTTTAGCTAAACAAAAGTGTGGAACATTGCTTACTTATTAAGCGTGGAACGTGAAAAGTCATAAAAAAAGCCCAATCGGGTGTGATTGGGCTATAAACTAGAAACTACAGCATTGATTTCTAAGGAAAATTATAACACATTTCGTATAAGGTGTATTATGTTAATTTTAGTAGAACTAATAAATCTATATATTTGAAAATGTCATTTTACTCAATTAAATACTCTTCAGATATTTCACACTGTTCAACAAAAAAATGATCATGT
>NZ_VOYD01000052.1:0-7295 GCF_013420435.1 Acinetobacter sp. YH01008 | reverse complement strand
GTACACAGTGCACTGGGTTATGTATCGCCTTTTGAGTTTGAAGCAATGTACTATGATAAGATTAACCCGTTAGGTCAGGTGGCCTAACTTAAATAAAAAAGTCTCCGACAAACCCGGTACGGTTCATTCTGAAGCTCTTCAGCTAAATTGAGCAGACCTACTTTGTGTTTAATGATTTGATTGTTAGTATGCAACATAAGAAAGTTACCTTTGTTTGATTAAGATTTCGACACCTTTATCAAAACGGGTAACTTTCTCTTTTTCAAGAAGAATGTACGATCAAGTCTGAACTAATACATATAAACTATCCATTATTTGTTCTTAAAACTGACTGAAACTATCATCATTTTTTACAGATGGTTTATACTTTTCAATAACCTCTTTAAAAAATTCATCCGTAATTTTGCTATCTTTTTTCAATGCCATTTTAGCAGTCTCATTTACTATATATTTAAGATCACTAGAAGTGTAACCAACCGTTAAAATAGCTACATTAAAAAGATCTAAATCCTCAGAAAATGGTCTATTTTCGATATACTGTTTTAGCATATCTAGACGAGCATTAAAGTCCGGGAAACCTATATAAATATGTTTTTCTAATCGACCTGTTCTTAACATTGCTGAGTCTATCGCTTTAGGTCGATTTGTTGCTCCAATAATAATAATTCCTTTCTCATTACAATTTGAAATTTGCGCTAAAAATTCATTGACCTCACTTAGATGATGGTGATTCAAATTACCCTCATTCCTATTTGGTAACACAGCATCTATCTCATCAATAAAAATTAATGAAGGTTTTTCCTGTTCAGCTTCCTTGAATAATTTTGCAATTTTTTCTTGAGTTCCGTGTATATAAACACTAGCTAAATCTGAAGGTTTTATTTCAAAATATGAATAACCTATTTCTTCAGCTAAACATCTCGCAATAAATGTCTTACCACAACCAGGTGGACCATATAACAGTATCCCATTTAATGGCTCAATACCATATTTTTGATATTTTTCAATTTGCCTTAGCGATTGTATAACATCCACATCCAATTGCTTTTTCAGGTCACTCATACCTGCAACTTTTTCCAAACCTTTTCTCAATGGATTTTTTTCACTAGTTTTTTTTGAATTATTTCCTAATTTAAGCTCCTTATTACCCAAAATTTTACTAGATGAATCAAAGACTTTTAATAAATTAGCTTTAAAATCACTTATGCATTGTTTTTCTTTTATTTGGCTACCATCTAAAATTAAACTAAATATATCATCAACTTTTTCATATCTTCTTTCATAAAAAGATAAAGGCGTAGATTGATAACTCATTCGGTGGAGTGCTATTCGTTTTTTTATAATATTGGTTGTTTGCTCTTCCCAATCAATATCATAGTTCCAAGGATGAACACCTGTAATACATTTATACAAAACGACCACCCACGCAAAAAGATCATCTTCTGCATCAGTTTTTTTAATCACATTTGTACTAGATTGATATGCTAGAGCTATGTTTTTCTTTGAACCTGAAAAAAATTGAATAACTTTAACCAAACATAAATAACTTTGTTTTTTTTCTGAGCTGTAGTCCAAATATATATAACTCGGATCTATGAATTTATGAAGCTTCTTATGATGATCCAAATAGTCCACTACCTCTAAAACTGGCAATAAAATATCTAGACTTTCAGTCACTGTAAGCTTTAATTTTCGTTCTGTTAAATTTTCAAGTGATTCACCTGTAAGATAATCATTTAAAAAGTAATAATACTTAACCTCATCACTTATAAAGTTTTGTAATTCAGACTGTATCATCAAATTGGGATGTACTAACAAAGATGCTTGATGCAACTTTTCTTCTAATAAATCAATATCGATCTTAGATAGAAGCTCATTTTGAATAACTTTCATCAGCTTAAGCTCATGAGAGCTTAAGTCCACGACTCGATACACTTCACAACAATCATGCTCACCTAAGTACTTCTGTACTTGATACTGATTTTCAATCACCGATTTTTTAGGAAATGTACCGACTCGCTTCATTTTCTTCTTAACGTCTCAATAGATCATTATTGACATTTTGCATTGCAGCTTTACTTTCAGGGCTCATTAATTGCACAACCTCCCAAACTGCCTGCTCAAGACGATCTTTATTAGGATTCATATTAAGCAATTGTTTGAGGTTCTGTACACCACGATATGCCTCTGCACGATTTGTCCACTTAATTTCATCAAAACTTTCATCGAGATAATAGACAGCACCTACCCAGAAACTAATATCTTGTCCTTGTAGTTCAAATGCCATAGAAGATAACTGACTTTCTAACTTCTTCGCAGATTGAATATCTTTAGCAGCGATCACTTGGCGAACATGCTCTTCAGACTCTTCAACAAGGCGATTGGTCTGAGCATTACCATAACGCTTATTTTGCATAATTAGGTGATTCAGTGTTTCCTGAAGCTCTTGCTTCACTTTTGGCCACTCGCCAGCTTCTTCTTGCTTATCTAACTCAATCAAAGACTCTTGAAGCTTAGCTTTCACTTCTTCCTTACTTGAGCGTTCATGACCACGATCATTCAGAACTTGTTCTGTTTCATCTAACTGTTCGAGCTGTTTTTCTGCAACACTGTTACCTTCATTGGCAAGGCGTTGTGCTGTTGCTTTTGCCTGAACAATCTCTTTCTGTAATTCCTCTTTCTTCACGTCTTTTTCAATTGTCGGTTCAATGACAATATCAAAACTTTCATCTAAAGATGGCAGATAAACCGATAATTTTCCTCGGCGTGAAGCATCAATATTTAAGGTTACTTCCACCTCACTTCCCGCAGGAAGAAAACTAGAAATATCTTGACCCGTGATAGCAAATTTACCGAAGAATGTATTTAAGATGGCTCTAGATCCCGCATTCTCTCGACTCAATTCATAAATTGGTATTAAAAGTTGATCTTCTTTAACACCTGGTCGAATATCTTTCATAGTCTTGAAAGAACCTTTACCTTTAGCTGGTAAAGTTTTATTTTTTTCTAAACCTGCTAGTGGGTAAACACCCTGTTTGTTATCTACCGTATCATACACCTCAATGCCTACACTATAAGGTAGAGTTGCATTAGCAATCTTCATACCCTGAATAATCGTAATGGAACTTGGTTCACACGGTATATTTGAACCATCAGGTCCAGATAATTTAATGTTAAATTGGTTGGTTTTACCTTCATTTAACATGAGTTCTATAATTTCTACATCGCCTTCAACAATCACTTTCCCTGAAGACCAACCACTATCACCACGAATAATTTCTAAAGTAAACGTATCAGGCAAGTTGGCTGTAGACTGATCACGGTCAATCCGAATGCCTAAATTTTCATGCGTTTCTACAGTCGTTTCCGGATATTTCAGGCTTAATTGTGCTTTTGAACTATCACGTTTTTGTAGATCCCCTGGAATATCTTTTGTAGAAGCAAATAACGCAGCACCTTTTGCCACTGCTGTCATCGGGTCAATATTTGTATCAACCTTTTCTGTAATTTGCTCTTTTAACATGCGGCGCAACGTTTGTTGGAAAGTTGGACCACCAACGAGGATAAGAGACTCTAAATCACGGCCACTTAAATTATTACGTTTTAATACATCTTGAACGATGTCAATTGCACGTTGGAAAATTGGACTGACGACTTTTTCATACTGCTCCAAACTAATATCAAGATCAGCTTGAATTTCTTCCCCATCATCATCTTCACCCAAATCCTCTAAGAAATAACTCCATTTCTCTTTAGAGGATAAAGCGATTTTTGCTTCTTCAGCATATATTTTTAATGCATCTTGAAGGAGTTTTTTAGTACTTTCATTTTCAAGAGTATCCGATAACTCACATTGCTTTTGTAATTCTGGAATTAAGAGCTGATCAACAATCGCATTATCAAGATTTTTACCACCGAGATGATTATCACCTTCAGTATCCACCACTTTCATAATGCCTTCTTCAACATGCATTAATGCAGCATCAAAAGTTCCTCCACCAAAGTCAAATACTAACCAATAGCCTGTAGTAGCGTTGGCTTTAACTCCATAAGCGATTGAAGCAGCAATGGGTTCCTGAAGTAATTCACAATAACTAAAACCAGCCAATTCAGCCGCACGTTGTGTTGCATCTAATTGGCTTTGCCTAAACATTGCAGGTACTGTAATTACAGCAGATGTGACTTCCTCATCACGAATATAACCTTTCAGTTTTTTCAATACCTCAGCAGATAATTCTTCCGAAGTATAAGATCGTTGCATATTTGAAGAAGTATATTGGTGGTCCGTCCCCATGGTTCTTTTAAATTCTTGATAACCATTTGGCTCAGCTTTTTTTCGATTTCTATGAAAACTAACGGATTCTCTCTCTAATGCATTTTTTGCGCTCAATCCTACAAAAACAGCTTGTTTTTTATTAAAAGAAACTATAGATGGCGTTGTATCCATCTGATTATCATCACTTTTTATAATAAATGCTTCACCATCCTCCATACGAGCAATCGCTGAGTTTGTTGTTCCTAAATCAATACCGTAATCAATCTTTTGACGCATTTTTATAGTTCCTTAACCTACACTAACTTCTACATCTGCCATACGAATCATCACCCCATTAAAATTCACTTGTGGAACAATAACCTTCGTTATAATACTTTGACCATTTTCTAGTTCATCACTTGGTATGACCTGAGCTTTGATCGACATATTTTCTATATATTCAGCACCAGTATGATCAATAATTTCATAGCCTTGCTCAGATAACTCATCTTCTAGCCGTTCTAATGACTTACTGAGAGGCTTCAATCCTTTAGTATCTTCAGGCAATGCTGCAAGACGTTTACGCATACGATGAATTTCATCCGCCAATTTTAGAGGTAGACTATGATCCGGTTCGCTATTCTGTTGAACCATAGGTGTAACTTTGGCTTGTTCTTTAAGCTGAATTAAAACTTCATGTAAGCGGTCAGCAAGTTGAATGTCAGACTTCACAATATTTTCTTCAGTTTGCCGTACATTATCTAAAGCTAGTTTCACTTGAGAAGACAGATCCTCGCTTGATTGATTCTGTCTTTTTCTGAGTAAGAAGTAGCTTGCAGCAATTAAAGCTAATGCTAAAAACAACCCGATCAGTGCTGCGATTGTTCGAGTAGCAATACTGTCATTAATTGTTGCAGCAGTATCTGCCGTTGTTTTATTGAGCTGATTTAATTTTTCAACAGTTTGTGTATGTGCTTTTATACTATCCTGCAACTTAGTTTCTAGAATTTTTAAATCATCATTCAGAGTTTTAATTTGCAGCTGGTGTTGTTCATCCTGCTCAGTAATTTTTGAAATTAATGCTTTTTGCTGTTTAAGACTCTCTGCTTTTATCTGATTAATTTGTTCTAATGCCTGCTTGTTTAAATTTTCAAGCTCGCCAAATTTAACACGTATATCCTGTGGAATTTGCTCATTAGATGCTGCTGAAGCATGCCCTAACATCCCACCCAATACTATAAGTACAGCTATTCTTTTCATTGAATTCTTCATTTTTAAATACTCAAACCTTAATTTCTTTTAGGCATGATCATATTAAGTACGATATATGCAATTACACCTGGCCAAATAGATGTAAATACGCTAACTACAACAAACAAAATTCTTAGAAAACCAGCATTCCATCCCCAAAGTTCAGCTAAACCACCTAGTGCCCCACTAAATACAATATCTTTATCTGACTTATAAAACCCAGGCTCTTGATAGGATGATGGTTCATATTGATGATTATTTTGGGTTTTCACGAATTTATTAATAATATTTTCAAACTCTTCAATCTGTTCTTTAATATTTTTATAATTCCGTTCAACTCGATCCTCCACCTCAGGCACAAGTTCGAACGTTCTCATTATTTCTATTAAGCTACATACAGGCTTAGCCACACTCAGGAAATATGCTATATCTTGGTGGTTTTCCAATCTATTATGTGCATCATTAAATTCATCAATTAAAAAGTTCAAAATTTTCGTCACACAATAAGAAGATACTTTGTAATACATGTCATCATGTATATCTATCTGTTTTAATTCTTGTTTAAAGATATTTAAAATTTTTCTAGCATCTTCGATTGAATTAATGTCTCTTTCCATATACTCAGCGATAGATGAGTAGTTTTTTGAAAATTTATCATTTTCAATTAAATCTATTAGTTGTTCTTTATTTACCTTTACCTCTTCAGCAACCTGTCCATAAGATGGTAATTGTTCTGCCCATGTAATTAAATCATAGGCTAAATCACGATTATCTAGCTTATTATTTGCATATAGGGAACACTTTCTAACCTCTTCTACATACTCATTAAGAATATTTTGTATTTTATAATTTTCCGAAAATTCATCTATTTCATAAATCAGGTCTTCAACTTCTTTCAAACCATTATATTGATTTATAAAACTTGAATTTTCAGTATCCCTCAACTGCTGACTCTTTTGGATCGCAGTTTCTATCTGATTAATACAAAGTGCAAATAACTTTGTCTGTACATAGTCTTGTGCACTTGTTGAAAATGTCCAAAACTCATGTAATAGGCCAATACCATATGCACCATAAGGTTGCTCTTCTAAATTACTTATGAATTTAAGAATCTCATCTATAATTTTTTTATTTATTTGTTCTATATCAATTTTTAAATTACTTTCCCCAAATATAAATCCTTGAACATCCTGAAAATGGTCATCTGTTAAATATCCTAAATCTTTCAACGCTGATTCAAAATTGTCAGTATCAAAATTTGAACCTTGGCACCAAAATAATGAAATAACAGCTCGATTAAGTCGCCATGAAAATTTAGCATCATTTTCATTTTTACTAATTTGCTGATCCCATATTTCGAAAGCTTTTTGAACTTGATTGTTTTCAATACATTCAATTGCTAATTCATCAACACTATCAACTTTTGCAAACCAGAAGAAAGCGTATACCAATTTGTCAGTATCATTTTCTATATCTTTCGCAGCTTGCTGAATCGTATCTACTGTTCTTGTAAGAGGTGCTATTTCAGTTAGATCAAGGGAATATTTTTTTGGCTTACCAAACTCAGCAAATGTTTCTAAATCAGCTACTCTTTTTGCTACTTCTCTTGATGAAGCATTTGCAGTAAGCCCCAAAATACGGTAAGGATTATTAATTACGAACTGAACCGTACCGGGTTTGTCGGAGACTTTTTTATTTAAGTTAGGCCACCTGACCTAACGGGTTAATCTTATCATAGTACATTGCTTCAAACTCAAAAGGCGATACATAACCCAGTGCACTGTGTACA
>NZ_VOYD01000004.1:0-153528 GCF_013420435.1 Acinetobacter sp. YH01008 | reverse complement strand
GAAAATGTATATCGTTGGCAGAAGAAATTATTTAGACCAGTTATCAAAAACTTCATTGATGACTTTATTCTCGATAAAAATCATCTGCTACCACAGAGAATCTATAAATAATAGTGCGTAAGTCCTAAGTTATTTTGCTTTTGCAGAATATCAAATAATATCTGCATTTTTTGACGCTGTAAGTCTTTGAGCTCCCAATTGAGTTCTAAGTCTTGCATCGCAGGGACATTATTTAAGCCCATTTCGGCAATTTTAAATTTTGATTGAACATCTACTGTACGCTCATGCAGTTGGGTATCCATACGCCAGCTCAGGTCTTTCAGTTGTCCTGAGCCTTCTGCCTTAGCATCCTGGCGCTGCATTTTGACAATATTGAACTCGAAATAACCCGGTTCTAAATACTGCGCATTCAGAGCCTGATTGGTTTTAAAATGCACACCCTTGAGTTGTGTATTTCCAGACTGATCACGAATAGACAATTCTGGCACATCAAAACTCATATTTAAAATTTTATGTTGTCCCTGACTCTGTTTTGCCTGAAACTTGATCTGTATAGGGTCAATTCTGGTATATAAACCTGCTTCTTTTTTTTCGATGACAGGGGTTTGTAATTGTGTGGTCGATACACCCAACCAGTTGACTTGCGTCGTCACTTTTAAAGGTTGCTGAAAAAATTCAGCATATGCGCCCTGTCCTTGTGCTAAATCGAGTTGAGAATGAATGGTATAGCCTTTCCAGGTACGCTGAATTTGGTCTTGACCATTAAATACTAATTTTTCTTTGGCATTACACGCGTCTGGCACAATGCTCATGCTCCACTTGGCCGTGCCTTGTAGAGCCCCCATAGCGTAGTCAGTATATTGCACACTAATGTTCGGCGCTGGTTTTAAATTTTGTTGATAATGCGCTTTCAAGCTCTTATCTGCATATAAATTACCCGTGCTCACAGCCCCCGCCAACACCACGACACCAATTCCACCCCATACTATTTTCGACATAGTTTTTGCTCAGAATTTATCTATTTTTATTGAACATAAATTATAGTTAATCTTAAAAAATAAAGATAATTGTTTTGCAAATAAATCACTTAAACATAATATTCATCACAAAATATTAAAAATAGCTGTCACTTTTAAGCAATTTTTTTACTGATATGACCTGAATTGTCAGCCATCAAAAAACCTAGCCGAAGCTAGGTTTTCTGAAAATTAAAAGGACAGGCAATATTAGCTAACTTTCATTTTCTCGAAGATTAAATCACCCGCTTCGGCCTGGACCAGAATCGTATCACCCGGCTGGAATTCCCCTGCAAGGATTTTTTGAGCCAGGCCATTTTCAATACGTTGCTGGATCGCACGTTTTAACGGACGCGCACCATACAGCGGATCGAAACCGGCATCAATTAACTGATCGAAAGCACTGTCATCTACCGACAGACGCATATCACGCTCTGCCAGGCGCTGACGCAAGCGATTCAACTGGATATCGGCAATACCGCGAATCTGGTCTTTTTCCAGCGCATGGAAGACCACCAGTTCATCAATACGGTTAATAAACTCCGGACGGAAATGTTCCGAGACCGCATTCATCACTACTGTACGAACTTCATCACGTGTTGCATTAACGCCCAGTTCACGCATATCCTGCGAACCCAGGTTCGACGTCATAACGATCACGCTGTTTTTAAAGTCCACTACCCGGCCTTGCGAGTCAGTTAAACGACCATCATCCAGCACCTGTAGCAAGATGTTAAACACATCCGGATGCGCTTTTTCGACTTCATCGAACAAGATCACGCTATAGGGTTTACGACGTACCGCTTCCGTCAGCACCCCGCCTTCTTCATAACCCACATAGCCCGGAGGCGCACCGACCAAACGACTGACCGAATGTTTTTCCATGAATTCAGACATATCAATACGAATCATGGCATCGTCACTATCAAACAAGAAGTTTGCTAATGCTTTGGTCAATTCTGTTTTACCCACACCCGTTGGACCCAGGAACAGGAATGAGCCACTTGGACGGTTCGGGTCTGACAGACCTGCACGTGAACGGCGTACCGCATTCGACACCGCAACCACAGCTTCTTCTTGCCCCACCACACGGTTATGCAGGAACTCTTCCATATGCAGCAGTTTGTCACGCTCACCTTGCAACATTTTCGCCACAGGAATACCGGTGGCCGCACTGACCACCTCGGCAATTTCATTGTCGGTGACTTTGTCACGCAGCAGTTTCGGTGCCTCACTTTCTTCAGCTGCTTCAATACGTTCCAGCTGTTTTTGTAACTCTGGAATGACGCCATATTGATACCGTGCTGCTTCAGCCAGATCACCTTCACGTTGCGCCTTGTCCAGTGCAATACGGGCCTGATCCAGTTTGATCTGTACATCCTTATTGCCTTCGACCAGCGCCTTGTCGGCACGCCAGATTTCTTCTAGGTCCTGATATTCTTTTTCAACCGTGGCGATCTGGTCAGACAGATATTGAATCTCAGCTTTGGCACCCGAGTCTTCATCTTTTTTCACCGCTTCCAGCTGCATTTTTAACTGAATCAGACGGCGTTCCAGTTTATCCAGAGCTTCTGGTTTGGAGTCGAGTTCCATTTTAATGCGTGATGCTGCTTCATCAATCAGGTCGATGGCTTTATCCGGCAACTGGCGATCGGTGATATAACGATGTGACATTTTCGCTGCAGCAATAATCGCAGAGTCCAGAATCTGTACCCCGTGATGCGTTGCATAGCGGTCTTTCAGACCACGCAGAATCGCAATGGTGTCTTCCACACTCGGTTCATCCACCAAGACTTTCTGGAAACGACGCTCGAGCGCTGCATCTTTTTCAATATACTGACGATATTCATCCAGCGTAGTCGCACCGACACAGCGCAGCTCGCCACGTGCCAGCGCCGGTTTCAGCATGTTACCGGCGTCCATCGCACCATCACCCTTACCGGCACCCACCAAGGTATGCAGCTCATCGATGAATAAGATGATTTCGCCTTCGTGTTTGGCAATATCTTTCAGAACGGCTTTTAAGCGTTCTTCAAACTCACCACGGTATTTGGCACCGGCCAGTAAAGATCCCAGGTCCAGCGATAAAACACGTTTACCTTTCAGTCCTTCAGGTACTTCACCATTAATAATCCGCTGTGCCAGACCTTCGACGATTGCCGTTTTACCCACACCCGGCTCACCAATCAGTACCGGGTTATTTTTGGTGCGGCGTGACAGAACCTGAATGGTACGGCGGATTTCATCATCACGGCCAATCACAGGATCAAGCTTGCCTGCCAAAGCACGTTCAGTTAAATCAATGGTGTACTTATTCAGTGAATCACGCTGATCTTCATGATTATTGCTCATGACTTTTTCATCGCCTCGAAATTGATTAATGATCTGGCCTAAGGTTTCTGCCTTTAGGCCAACACTGTTTAATAAGGTTTTTGTGTTACCTGTTTCTGCCAGCGCCAACAGTACCCAATCTGTAGATAGAAACTCATCTCCGGCTTTTTGCGCGAAGCTGTCTGCCAAATGTAATACTTTTGCCGCTTCAGGGCTGAGATTGATATCCGCGGAGGGATTGCTCAGGGTTGCTGCATTACTTAGGGCCGTTTGCAGCTTGGTTTGCAATTCACGCAGATTGGCGCCGGCCTGCTGCAGCAAGCTGACATTGGATGCTTCATCCATCAAGGTGGCCAGAATATGAATCCCATCAATCGAGCTATGGTCTTTAGTCATGGCCAATGATTGTGCATCGGAAAGGGTTTGCTGCAGGCGATTGGTAAATTTCTCAAAACGCATTTTTGTTATTCCTCACAACAAATTTTCTACTTGATGGATATATGGGTGCGATTAATCAGATTTCAAATTATTTTTGCATATTTTTCAAAAACTTATTATCAAAAAATATACAGATTTCAATTATAATATTGGTGTAGTCAAATCATATTTCAAGTAAGCGAAAGAGAATTTTTAATGAGACCCCAAGACTAGCGCTAACTCATCATCTTGATTAAGCTATTTAGTTGTATCGGGATAATTTAAAACAAAATTGGCTTACATATGCTGTCCTAACCCTTCTACCAAATGAAGAACTTCAGAGAGTTTCTGTTCAGTTTGAATCAATACTCGAGGTGATTAATGGCCTTATCACTGATAAAGAAAAATTAGTTCAGCAACTTCCGTATGGCTTTCGCTCATACTTTTGTTTGGGACAAAGTAGTTTCATGATTCATTTTTATAAGAGCATCTTTTATGGATGATGTTTTAATTATGCGGATTTGACGATCCTTTCCCATACTCTTTTTCATTAAAATAAGCGTGTAATCAACAATAAAAAAACACCCTCAATCAAGGGTGCGTCTAAATAACGATAAAAATTATGGAGCCGGATTTGGCTGCTGACAGTGAATCGCTTCAATACCTTTCAGTACGTCTTCAGATAAATCGATTTCAAAGGCCTGAATATTTTCTTTTAACTGATCCAGATTGGTGGCCCCAATAATAGTACTGGTTACAAAGAACTGCTGTTTGATAAAGGCCAAAGCCAATTGCGTCAAAGTCAGACCATGCTGCTCGGCCAGTTGTGCATATTGTTCGGTCGCCCATTCACTTTCCGGATTGCTATAGCGGCTAAAGCGCGAATATAAAGTAACCCGAGCATTGGCAGGACGCGCACCATGACGGAATTTACCGGTCAGATAACCGAATGCCAAAGGTGAATAAGCCAACAGGCCTACACCTTCGTATTTGGCAATTTCTGACATGCCCATTTCATAAGTACGATTCAATAAGCTATAGGGATTTTGCACACTGACAAACTTAGATAAACCAAGTTTTTCAGCCAGATGTAAAAATTTCATGGTGCCCCATGGGGTTTCATTGGACAGGCCGATATAACGAATGCGGCCTTTTTGAATCTCTTGATGTAAAGCGGTTAAGGTTTCTTCCAGATCTGTTACTGCACGAGCTTCTGCCGCTTCTGCATTACCATAGCCCAGCTTGCCAAAGAAATTGGTTGGACGTTGCGGCCAGTGCAGCTGATATAAATCGATATAATCGGTTTGCAGACGTGCCAAGGACTGGTCAATCGCTGATGCAATTTCATCTGCAACGAAACGGGTTCTGCCATCCCGGATATGACTGCCGCCTTGTGAAGGACCGGCAATTTTTGAGGCCAGAAAAAGTTGGTCACGGCCACCGCGAGAGGCAATCCAGTTACCAATCATACGCTCGGTTGCACCTTGCGTTTCAGGTTTTGGCGGTACCGGGTACATTTCAGCAGTATCCCAGAAATACAGTCCCTGATCCAAAGCATAATCCAGTTGCTGAAAAGCCTCTTCCTGTGTGTTTTGCTCACCAAATGTCATGGTGCCCAAACAAATTTCCGGCAAAAGAATGCCTGTATCTGCCAATGGTCTGAACTGCATAAAAAAATATCCTTAAAATTTATCGGTCGTTTATTGCGATCACATGCGCTATAGCCTATCGGAATGATAAGGGGACTTAAATTATCTTTTCTAAAAAGCTTGTGCCAAATTGTTATGTTCGAATGAATTTGTGCTTTTAAAGTAGGGATAAAAAAAGCAAATCAGAAGATTTGCTTTTTTTATTTTTGACTTATTCGTCTTCAAGCTCACCGGCACTGACCGTTTCTGGCTCCTCCAGAGAAACATCGAAAATCAGAATGGCTTTACCATCAGTTTCAATCATACCCTGTTCTTCAAGTGTCTTCAGTACACGGCCGACCATTTCGCGGGAACAACCGACAATACGGCCAATTTCCTGACGGGTAATACGAATCTGACGGCCATTTGGTAAAATCATCGCCTCAGGCTGAGAAGACAAGTCGATCAGGCAACGTGCAATACGGCCTGAAACATCAATGAATGCCAGATCAGTCACTTTACGTGTGGTATTTTTCAGACGGCGTACCAGCTGAGCAAATACCGCATAGCTCAGATCAGGATATTGCTTGCTGATTTCATGAAAATTTTCATAGGTGATTTCAGCAATTTCACACACATCACGTGTACGAACTTCTGCAGTACGTTGTGGATTTACCTCAAATAAACCCATTTCCCCAAAAAAGTCACCTGGATTTAAATATGCCACGACAATCTCACGATCATCATCTTCACGAAGAATGATGGATACAGACCCCTTCAAAATCAAATACAAAGATTTAGATTCTGATCCTGCATCAATGATCGTAGTACGTTTTGGATAACGATTAATATATGCACGTTTTAACAGTGCTTTCACGGATTCTGGTAATTGCCCCGGAGAAAGCGCATCTGTGCTCAATTGTGAAAAGTTTGAAGTCATGCTTACGGTTCCGAATATGGATAATGTATAGATCGCACAAGACCTAATGTGAACTTGTCACACAGTGGGATTGAAATTCCGTATCAACCCAATTTATGTTAGTGTACAGTTACTTGACAAATTTATAGCTTTTTTTAGGTAGTTGCAATGCAAACAAGCGTTCATTGGTTAGAGAATGTTGCTTTTGAAGCAAAAACTCAAAGTGGTCATACCATCATTATGGATGGTTCAGCGGAATATGGCGGTGAAAACCGTGGTCCCCGTCCAATGGAACTCCTTTTAACCGGTCTGGGTGGCTGTGCATCTTTTGATATTGTGACCATTTTGAAGAAAGCCCGTCAGGATATTAGCGATGTACGTTGTGAGTTAAAGGCTGAACGTGCGGATACAATTCCGGCAGTTTTCACGAAAATTCACTTACATTTTGTCGTGACAGGCAAAGCCATTAAAGAGAAACAGGTGGCAAAAGCCGTAGAACTTTCTGCAGAAAAGTATTGCTCTGCCAGCAAAATGCTTTCGGATGGCGGCGTTGAAATTACCCATGATTATGAAATTATCGAAGCAGAATAAACTTGCAATCTTCTAAAAATAGCAGCCTGAATGGCTGCTTTTTTATCCCAACAAATTGCCGGGAAAAATTTCTGAAGACTCTATCTGATTAAGTCCCTTGAACCAGGTAATGGGTGCCATCTTCAAAGATCAGAATATTGTCTGGAAATCTTAAAGCGCCAAGTCGATGTCTGAACGCGACGCCCTGCTGACGATCGAGATAGCGTTTGCCCACTGAATAGTCTACACAAAATACGTTTTGCTGTTGTCCATACCATTGCAGCGCATCGATCGATTTAAATAGGCCGGCCTTTTCTTCAGTAGTGTTAAAGTTTCGCCAATAATGCCCGGTAATCACTGGAATTTGATCGGTATAGCTGTCCCACCATGGCAAACGATCGATCATGCGCCATCGGCCACCGGCGTAAATGGGTTGCACCGCGATCTGTTCTGCACCTGAAGTGATGACCCGAATTGGATTGTGCATCTGCTCACGCAGCTCTTTTTCTGCGAGGTGTTGCAATAAAGGTAAAGTTGCAGCTGGGTCTTTGAACTGGTGTTGGTATTGTTGCTGTTCATTCTGTATTAATTCATTAATACCTAAGGCTTGCAAATCCAGCGCTGTATGCTCAACGAATTTAGCATAGGCTTCTCTGAGCGAATTGAAATGAGAATCACGTAATCGATCAATGGATTGCTGATGCCAGCAGGCATGTACCACACGCAGCTGCTCAGACTCGAGCGCCACCGGCAAGCGATTTAAAAAATCCAGAATCCACTTACGGTCTGTGGCTGAAGCCTGTATGGAATCAAAAGGTTTCAGGTCATCCGGATGCGGTGAACCAAAAAACCAGCCATTGCCTTCCCGAAAAGTATCGGTCAACAGGTTCAATTCATGATTGCCAATGACACATTGTGCATAACCTTCATCTACTAGCTGTTTGACCCGCTTGATCACCGCGACACTATCCTGCCCCCGATCACACAGATCACCAACAAAAATCAGTTTACGCTGTTCAGGATGACGACCGTGCCGGTCATAACCCAATACATGAATCAGTTGTTCCAGTGCTGCAATCTCGCCATGAATATCCCCAACGATATCCACGGGGCCAGTGAAAGCCTGTTGTATAAATGAATATTTCACTTATGCATCCTGAGTTAAAATGAAGCCAGATGAACATCCTTGGAGTATGCTTTAAATTTTTTTAGATCGGAATACAGAACACTAGATACTTTAAATAGTTCAGTTAAAATATGTCAGGTTTAAATAAAGATTTTTTATAAAATATATTTTATCTTGATTTTAAAATGACCTAAAAAATACCAGACATAATCCTTATATGCTTTAAGAGTTTAGTCCTGCTATTTTTTGTATTTTTGAGGGCAGGCTGGACTTTATGAAACAATTAAATTTATTACATTAAAATTAAGTCATAAAAAAGCCCATTCTTTGAATGGGCTTTTTTGAATCTTGGTAGGTATATCCAGACTCGAACTGGAGACCTCTACGATGTCAACGTAGCGCTCTAACCAACTGAGCTATACACCTAGAATGCATGGCATATTATAAATTTTTCTGACTGAAGACAAGTCTTTTCATTTGATTTTTAAACTATCAGCACAAGTTTTAAGCAAATACTTGAATTTTTTCAATTCTTGATCAGTAAGTTCTGCTCCTGAATAAAGATATTTTTCAAAAATCCGGATTGCCTCTATAAATGCAGACTGATTTTCGACCTTAACCTGTTGGGATAAACGCTGCATCCAGTGATGAAAAGTTTCAGCAGGCTGTTTTTTGAGATCGTCAGCTAAAGATTGATTCAACTGTTGGATAGCACGATCAAATGGGGATTGAGCCTGTCGGGCTTTTAGATAAATTCTGAGTCCATAGGCTAGAATCAGTAGTGCAATACTGCCGAGCAAAACGATAATACTCGAATAAGCCGAACTCAGACCTAATTTTGATAGCCAGTTCTGTTGCGATTCTGCATTATAACCCACCACCTTGCTTTGCCACTGGTAGCTGGCATAATCGCTCCAGACCCGCATCTTGGTCATCCACTGATTATTCTGCGATGTCCAGGTCGAATTATTTGACCAAACTCTTTCATCTTGAGACATCAGGTTTTGCATTCCGCCATCTATACGTTGTGGCGCAATCATGGCAGTCGGATCAAAGCGCTGCCATTTCTGATCTAACCAGACTTCTGTCCAGGCATGAGCATCCAGTTGCCGGACCTCCCAACTCTTACGATCCGGTGCCAGTTCTCCACCCTGATAACCAGTCACCACACGTGCAGGAATCCCGACATAACGCATCAGCATGACGAAACTCGATGCATAATGCTCACAAAACCCTTGCCGCGAATTAAATAGAAATTCATCAATCCGGTTTTGTCCCAACTGGCCCGGTTTCAGGGTATAAACAAAGTTATTCTGCTGATACCAGTTCAGAACGTTCTGCACATAACGGCGTGGATCTTCAGCACTTTGCGTATATAGGCGTTGTGCCAGCTGCTGCGCTCGAGGATCCAATCTGCGCTGTACCTGGCTATTGATTCGCGCGAGATATTGACCTACAGCCTGAGGATCATATTGTGTCCCAATCCACTGCAGCGGAATCGGTTCAACGCGTTGCGTGAGTCGTCGCGGTACAATACTCCAGTCCTGACGGTTATAATAACGGCGCTCTACAGGTATCGATTTTTCCAGCCCCATGATCCAGAACACCGAAGGATCCGCAGCCAGATATTGATAGTTCCATCCAACCGGCACTGGCGAGCTATCCATGGGCTGTCGCATTAAAGGTTGCTGATTGACGAAACTGCTGGTCCAGCGTTGACCATCATATTCATCCAGTACCAAGGCGCGCCAATACAGCTCTGAACGCGGTGGGAGTTTGCTGACATCACCGATAATCCGGAAAGCCAATGCACTAGACTGCGATAATTCAGCAATATCACCAGGCGACATGCTGTCGCTAATACCGGTCACGCCTTTATTTTCTGGGATGGGAATATGCCAAAGTGGTGGCAAACGCGGGAAGGAAATAAACAGCAGCAGGAAAAATGGAATGGCGTACAGGATAAACTTCGCTACATGCTTGGCATCCTGTTGTAATGCTGCACGCTGGGTGGTCTGCTCCTGCTCAAACTCGCTGGTCTGAATCCGGTACAGGCCAATCAGACAGCTGATTAAACACAGCACAATCACGATCGCCATGCCAAATGACTGACTGTATAAAAATGAACTGGCAGCGACAAACAGGGCAAAATTAAACAAAATAATTAAGTCACGCCTGTTTTTACTTTCCAGTGATTTGGCAAATAAAAATGTCGATAAAACTGCCACTCCAGCTTCAACACCAATAAAGCTCTGATAACTTAAATAAATACTGCCCAGTGCCAAAACTGTGAGCAAGAAGGTGCCAATTTTAGGAAATGGCTGCTGACGTTTCAGATAAATCCAGATACACAGAATACTGATGGCGAAAATAATGCTGAGTAAGACCGGAATAAATGCCATTTGGGCGATGAGAATCAGGCTCAAGGTCAGTACAATCGAAGTACGGATTTTTGCATTGATCATTGCTTTATCTGCCTTAGGCCTGTGCCAATAACTGTTTGGCTTTACGCAGTTGCGCTTCACCTGCACCCTGTGGCAATTCGGCTTGGGGCAAATGCAGTGCATAAGCACATTGTTGTTGCTCGCATTGCTCGATCAGTCCCATCATAAATTCAAGTTTTTCTTCATGTGATTGCGTCGGCATATGTTCATAATGAATCTCGATACTGTGTTCATCCTGATACTGCTCAAAAACCTTGACATATAAGCCCTGTCCTCGGGCAAACTGCTTCCAGGATACCGACTGCAAGGAATCGCCAGTCTGGTAATTTCGCAGTTCGCGAAATTCATCCATATCTGGTTCAAAGCGGTTCAGATGGTATCTATTTTCTGCGCTAAAAACTTCTGCTTTGGGCGCAACCCAGGCAGTATGCTGATGATAAAGATAAGTCCAGGCCCGAACCAATCCAAAAGGATAAACCGAATATATTTGAATGACGGGATAATCAAATTTACCGCGTTGCTCTGCATAAAATGGCAGGATAAACTGCTGCTTCTGTGCATTCAGATAAACTTTGTGTAGCTGATTTCCAGCTTTAATATACAAATAATGTGGTCGAACTTGCTGCTGCTGAAAATACATTTGCAGATTCAGACTGTGTCCGACCTGCCCCACTTCATCCGCGATTAATTCAATCTTCAAGCCATGCAGCTGCTTAAACGTCAGATAAAAACTGATACACAGCACAGCACTGATTAAAAAGCAGAAACCTAAAATCAGATTGTTGGCATAATTCACCCCTGCCACAAAGGTGATCAAGATCAACACCAGATACAGATAGCCCTGCTGATAAATAAATACCAAGACGTCTTTCTGCGAGAGCTGTTTCTGCTGTGAAAATTGAAAGCGTTTGGCCAGCCATTCTTGCCAGGTTTTATCCAAGAGAGGACTCCTTTAGCTGACCGCAACCTGTTGCATGACATTCAAAGTTTCAGCTTCACTCAAACCCAGACGATGTGAAGTCACCGCCACAAATACGGCCTGTACGTCATCCGCTGTGACAAAGGCACGTTGCTGAATCAGCGCATGCGCTTGTGCTGCACGCTTGAGTGCCAATAAACCACGGGTGGACAGGCCATGACGGTTCTTGCGGGTTTCTTCCGCCAGATCCAGCAGATATTCCTGAATCGCTTCACTCATAAAGACCTGATGCGCCAGACTTTGCAGATCCAGAATTTCATCTTCAGTAAAAATATGCGCCAGACTGGCAATCAGGGCAAAACGGGATTCCTGCTGTAATAACAGCTTCTCGGCATGACGCGATGGATAACCCAAAGACAAACGCATCAGAAAACGATCCAGCTGCGATTCCGGCAAGGCATAAGTGCCGCTTTGAAACAGTGGGTTCTGTGTGGCAATCACCCAGAATGGTTTTGGCAAGGCATAGCGTACGCCATCAATGGTGGCATAACCCTCTTCCATGGCTTCAAGTAAGGCACTCTGGGTTTTGGGGCTACAACGGTTAATTTCATCTGCCAGTAAAATCTGGGTGAAAATCGGGCCTTGTTTAAACTCGAACTGATGTTCTTTCTGGTTAAACATATTAATACCGATGACATCGCTGGCCAGCATATCGTTGGTAAATTGAATCCGCTGGAACTTCAACCCTGCCAGATGTGCCAGACTACTCGCCAATGTGGTTTTCCCCAGACCCGGTAAATCCTCAAATAGAACATGACCACCTGCAATCAGACAGCACAGCGCCAACTTGGTCTGGGCCTGCTTGTCCAGTACGATGGCATTGACCTCTTCAAAAAAATGCTGGATCTTGGGCGCATAACTTGCAATCTTTTGTTCAAGCACAGTATTGAGATGTGCAGTATCGTTATTTTCCTTTTGTTTCATGCCCCAGATCACACTAATTTTCCTAATAAAACACGGTCTAGGATTAACATACACTGAAATTTTAATTTCCCCAAAAGATCAATTCTCTATCTGTGTAACTGAATGAGAATACCCGCGACAAAATGGCGAAAATTCAAATAAAAATAGGTGGGTTTTATCAAGTACGGAGAAAATGGCAACATAGAAAACAGGCAAAAAAACCGGTTCAAGAAGAAATCATTTTTTCTTCGAGTGCGAGTATTAATACCTCGTATACATTTTATTTATGATAGTTAAAACACCATACTTAAAAGGTATGCAGATTTATTTTTATCCTGGATTTGAATCAAGAATATTCTGAAACAACTGAGTGAATGAAATGAGAGGTCATTCGCTCGGCCATTTTTAAGACCGATCTTTAGGCATAAAAAAGCGCCCCGAAAGGCGCTTGTTTTACTCAATGATTAACACGGACACTTTTTCATCCCGCCGCCTGCCGATGGATAACGCGAATCCACACAGTGACGATAAAATGTTTTCGGGTCCATCGCTTCCAGGTCTGGATGATGCTTGCGCATATGCTCCACATAGGTCTGGTAATCTGGCACCCCAACCATCAGGCGGAAACTTTGCTGCAAGCGTTGCCACAAGGTCGCAATACGTGACCAGTTTTTCGGATTCAGAATCAAATCCTTTTGTG
This sequence comes from Acinetobacter sp. YH01008, assembly GCF_013420435.1. Classification (NCBI taxonomy): domain Bacteria; kingdom Pseudomonadati; phylum Pseudomonadota; class Gammaproteobacteria; order Moraxellales; family Moraxellaceae; genus Acinetobacter; species Acinetobacter sp. YH01008. The sequence goes on along the minus strand of NZ_VOYD01000004.1, from coordinate 140,495 downwards.
ACATCACGGTCATTTTGATGATTTTATAAATCATGGTTTTTCCGCTTTTGGCAAATTTCAGATTCATAAGACTCTCCTTAATGACCTTTCGCTGGCTGAATGTCTTCAGGATCGCGATAGATGGCTTCCGCTTCATGCACAGAAGGATTCGGATCTGCTAAAGCACGACGAATCACGCGAATCGCGGCGAACAGCATCACAAAAGCAACGATCATAAAAAAGGCACAAAGTGCGGCATTAATCTGATTCGACATGGCCACAGTCTGCATTTCTGCAATACTTTTAGCCGGCGCCAGGATTTCATTATTGGCGATGGCCGTATTGAAACGATCAGCTTGTGCCAGGAAACCAATCTTCGGATTTTCGTGGAAAATCTTCTGCCAGCCGGCAGTCATGGAAGTAATGAACAGGAAAACGGTCGGGATAATGGTGACCCAGACATATTTCTGTTTTTTCATTTTGAACAGAATGACTGTACCGAGAATGAGCGCCATCGCAGCCAGAATCTGGTTACCAATACCAAATAGCGGCCATAAGCTGTTAATGCCGCCGAGTGGATCGACCACGCCCTGATAGACGAAGAAGCCCCAACCTGCGACTGCAACCGCAGTACCCAGCAAGTTACCAAAGAAATTATGCGAGTTTTTCACCGCAGGAATCACGATGCCGACTGTATCCTGCACCATAAAGCGACAGGCACGCGTACCGGCATCTACCGCTGTCAGAATGAATAGAGCTTCAAACAGAATCGCAAAGTGATACCAGAACGCCATCATTTCACGGCTATTAAAAATTTCCGTGATGATATGCGCCATACCAATCGCAAAAGTCGGTGCACCACCTGTACGTGACAGAATCGAGTTTTCACCGACTTCTTGAGCCAATAAAGTCAAGGCTTCAGGGGTTACCACAAAACCAAGGGTACGCACTGCTTCTGCCGCACTTTCTGCGGTAGTCCCGAGTAAGGCGGCTGGCGAGTTAATCGCAAAATAAATTCCCGGATCCAGAACTGCGGCACAGATCAAAGCCATGATCGCCACAAAAGATTCCATCAACATACCGCCATAACCGATCACACGGATATCGCGTTCGTTATTGACCAGTTTCGGTGTCGTTCCCGAAGAGACCAAGGCGTGGAAACCGGAAATCGCACCACAGGCAATGGTAATAAACAGGAATGGGAACATGGAGCCTGCAAATACTGGGCCAGTACCATCAATAAACTTGGTCACCGCTGGCAGTTTCATTTCAGGCATGGCAAACAGAATACCAATCGCCAGACCGGCAATTACACCAATTTTCAAGAAAGTGGATAGATAATCACGTGGCGCAAGCAACAGCCACACCGGCAATACTGATGCAATAAATCCATAGATAATCAATGCCCAGGTCAGCTCAGTTCCCGATAGTGTGAAGAACGGCCCCCAGTACGGATGTTGCGCGATGTTTTCACCGTAGATGATCCCGAGCATCATCAATACAAAACCAATAATCGACACTTCTGCAATTTTACCCGGACGGATAAAACGCATATACACGCCCATAAAGATCGCAATCGGAATCGTGGCAGCAATACTGAACACGCCCCACGGACTATTGGTTAAGGCTTTGACGACCACCAGTGCCAACACCGCCAGGATGATGATCATCACGCCTAAAGCACCCAGCATGACGATAATACCGGCAAAGGTGCCGAGTTCCTGCTTGGCCATTTCACCGAGTGAACGACCGTCACGACGGGTCGAAATAAACAGCACCAGAAAATCCTGTACCGCACCGGCCAGTACTACACCGACCAAGAGCCAGATGGTTCCGGGCAAATAACCCATTTGCGCGGCCAGGATCGGACCGACCAGCGGGCCTGCACCGGCAATTGCAGCAAAGTGATGGCCAAACAAAACACTTTTATTGGTTGGCACATAGTCCAGACCATCGGCCAGACGATGCGCAGGGGTTAAACGGCGTTCATTCAGCTCAAATACTTTGGTGGCAATAAACAGGCTATAGAAACGGTAAGCAATGCTATAGACACAGGCAGCTGCCAGTACCAGCCAGACTGCATTGACATGCTCACCCCGACTCAGGGCCAGCACTCCAAAGGAGACTGCACCCACTATGGCTACCAAAAGCCAAATTATTTTCGAAGTCAGCGTGGACTTCTTTTGTAAAGTTTCCATTCAATCCCTCATATTGTGATGCATACAAATCAGCGCGGTTGTTGTTGTTCGAAGTACTGCTGTTTTCCCTTGCGACTTTACGCCTGTTCTTTTCACTTTCCTCTAAGACTTTGGCATAAAAAAAGGGATGATCTAGATCATCCCTCTCGATAATAGTCTATTTTAAAACCATTATGCACGTTCTAAATAATCACCAGTACGGGTATCTACACGAACGCTTTCTTCTTGCTGTACGAATAATGGAACACGTACCACAGCACCTGTTTCAAGTTTCGCCGGCTTACCGCCACCGCCAGAAGTATCACCACGAACGCCTGGATCAGTTTCAACGATTTTAAGTACCACGAAGTTCGGTGGAGTCACGTTTAACGGCACGCCATTGAACAGCATAATGGTACATTTTTCATTTGAATCGTCTTTTAACCATTTTGCAGCCTCGCTCATCGCTGTTTTATCAGCTGCGATCTGTTCAAACGATACAGGATCCATAAAGTTCCACATTTCGCCATCGTTGTACAAGTATTCCATTTCTACTTCAACGATATCAGCCGCTTCTAGGTTCTCGCCTGATTTGAATGTTTTTTCCAGAACTTTACCTGATTTAAGGTTACGTAATTTTACGCGGTTGAAGGCTTGGCCTTTACCTGGTTTTACGTATTCGTTTTCCATGATTGAACATGGGTTACCATCAAGCATAACCTTAAGGCCTGATTTGAAATCATTCGTAGAATAATAGGCCATGACTGGCGCACTCCAAACTTACTAACTTTAATCTATCGATGCTAAGGGCTGTTGCAATGTCATTTAGCAAGTCTGACACGAACATTAAGTTGCCACATGCACATTCATTTAATGTTACGTATTCTAAATGAGCAATGGCGCTCGCCGCAATGAAAAATTCCGCTTTCAGCCCTTCACACTGCCTAAGTTAGCATCAGGCATGAAAATCCTTTGTTTATTCATGTCTTGCTGGACGCTAAAATGCCATCCGGCTGTCATCATTTTTGACATACATATAGTCATGACGACAAACTTTATCGCACAGCAGATTATTCTGGTTCTCGACAAACTGTTAAACTGCAACCCTCTGGCCTTGCCCTCCCACTTCTACTGTTAATCTTCCAGCATGACGAATTATTTATATCAAGAACAAAACTGGCAATCACAGCTTAGCGACCTGATTACCGATCCGCACGAACTGCTTGAACTGCTGCAACTCGCACCGGCGCAGCTGCTCTCAGGTGCCATTTTGGCTAGTGAACAGTTCAAATTACGCGTGCCACGTGCTTTTGTCGGCAAAATGCAGCCAGGCAATCCTTTAGACCCGCTACTGTTACAAGTCCTGCCGCATCATCTGGAGCTGGAAGATCATCCGGGATTTGTTACCGATCCCTTGGGCGAAGAGCAGGCCAATCAGCAGCCCGGCGTATTACATAAATATAAATCGCGTTTCTTGCTGACGCTGACCGGTGCCTGTGCCGTGCATTGTCGTTACTGTTTCCGCCGGCATTTTCCTTATCAGGACAACCTGCCTAAAAATGAAGACTGGATCAATATCAAGCAATATCTGGAAAGCCAGCCTGATATTAATGAAGTGATTCTGAGCGGTGGTGATCCACTGACCTTATCCAACCGGAAATTGCAACTCTGGATCGAGCGGCTAGAATCTCTACCACAGCTCAAATTTTTAAGAATACATTCACGAGTTCCCATTGTGATCCCTAACCGGGTGGACGAAGAGCTACTTAGCATGTTAAAAAACAGTAGGCTACGTATTATTCTGGTGGTACACTCCAACCATGCATCGGAGCTGGATGACTTCACCTGCAAGCGTTTGAACCAGTTGGTTCAACAACAGATTACTGTGCTGAATCAGACAGTTTTATTAAAAGGTGTGAATGATTCTGCTCAGGTTTTGACAGATTTAAGCTATCGCTTGTTTGATGCCGGGGTGATGCCGTATTATTTACATGTACTTGATAAAGTAAAAGGTGCACATCATTTTGATTTACCACCTGATGACATTTATGAGATTTATACTGAAGTTTTAGCGAACCTTCCGGGGTATTTGGTTCCTAAACTGGTTCGAGAAATAGCGGGCGAGAACAATAAGACACCGCTTTTTGGGGTTTCAACATTTTTGAGTTAAATAATAAAGATGAGCAAGCATACGTCCGACATTTTTCAGACACCGACAGAACTCACACGGGATCAGCTGAGCTTTTGCCCGACGACTGCCAAAGCTTTGCAAGAGTGGGTTTCCGGTATTTCAATTTTGCAACTGGGAAATTCATCCAAATCCCTGTTTAATGCCTTATTAGAAATTTCTGAGCTGAAATGCACAGAAACCCTGCGCTTTGACCTGATTCAGGTCTTGCATCCGACCCTTGAAAATGTTCTGACCAGTCTGGAAAAGCATTTTGTCAATCAGGGGCTGATTACTTCGGATCGTAACGACCAAATCATTGAACTGGCCATGCTGCTGCGTAGCCATTTTGCCAAAATTTATATTGATATCGTCAAACGCTGTAATCATCAACTGACCCATCAAAAATTTTCCCTGTTTTCTCTGGGTAAAAAGAAAAGCATTCAAACCGCGCGTATGGTGTCGATTTATTATGCTTTGCAACAGCTCAGCCTGCTGTTATATCAACAGCATATGTTATACAGCACACCGGATATGGGGCAATGGTTGGCTGCACATCAACTGCTTGAATGTGCAATCGAAAATAATTTCTACCAAAGCAATATCAATCAGGTTTTAGGCACCCAGCACGAGATCCAGAATATTGCACATGCTTATGCTCAACTAATTTTACTGGATATTTTTAATACCCATCAGATTCGCCCTGCAGAAATTCAGGGGCTGTACCTATGCAGTTTTGACTGGGCCAAACTGGTGCAGATTCTACCGAAAGAAACCACACTGTCCCGCTATGTGGTGGATGCCAGCAAAGATCACCCCCCGATCTTTAATTCGCATCAGGGTGAAAATTTTCAGCCAAGCTTCTATATTTCCACCCAGAATCTGATGGAACATTTGACCCATACTCAAAGCAAAAATGCCCAGTATCTGTCGCGTAATGAAAAACTGTTCCTGACCCCTGCACTACATTTTCATATCTATAATCTGCTCTCGAATAATATCGAACGCCGTCACGAACGTTATGAATATTCAGCCCAGATCAATATCTGCTTTGGCTTGACGGTGGCACATTTTTATCTATCCAAAGGTAAAAACTTTAACGAGACCCTGGAACTTGAGGCCAATTATAATTTCCAGAGTGAAAGCAGTTTTGTCAGCTCAATGGAAAATGCCATTCCAAGTGGTTTTAGCAGCATCAAGGCCCTCGATCGCGAAACCAAACAGATTCATAGTGCTGAAGTTCTGGATATTAGTGTCAATGGTTACCGGATTAAATGGACTGGTATTACCCCTGCCAATCTGAAAACCGGTGAATTTATTCTGGTTCAGGAAAAATCACAGCGCCAGTGGCGTGGTGGTGTGATTCGCTGGATCAAGCAATCGACCGACAAGAGTCTGGAAATTGGTCTGGAAGTTCTGGCTCAGGAATTATTCCCTTGCGCGGCTTATAGCCGTACCGAACGCCATCATGTCAATTATCAGCCTGCACTGCTGGTAAAAATGACGCAACTGGATCAGGTCACGACCAGTGTGATTGTCTCGGGTTCACAGATGTTTAGGGAAAAACAAACCATTCATTTACGCCTCGGTCAGAAAGAATTAAAAATCTATCTGACCAAAGCACAACTGATTACACAAAGTTTTATCCGTTTTGATTATGAGTTACTCAATGATCAGGAAGAAGACATCATAGAAAACTTTATCGATCAGCAGATGAATGAAAGCAGAAATCATGATTTATGGGAAGCATTGAAGTGAGAAATCCATTATTGTCTAAAAAGTTAAAACGTACCGAAACACGTTTACTGATTATTGATGATAATCAAATTAGATATAACCAAATCCGTGATCTTCTGACCAGCAATGACTACCAGGTTGATGCTGTCCTGCTTGATGATCTGCAATCTTTTGAAAAACAGTTAAATTTCAACTGGGACCTGATTATTTTTGGCCGCGCTTATGATCTGAAATATGAACAGGCCCTAAGTCTGGTGCGTCTTTCCCAACAGCCTCACTTACCAGTGATCTTGCTTAAACCGGATGATTACCAGGCTGAACAATATGCCCAGTATATTCATAAGGGAATTTATGACATTCTCAATTTTGACTACCTGGAACGCTTTTATGTGGGACTGGTTCGGGCATTGTCATTTAGCCGTGTATCGCAGACCCAGCAACATTTGCTCAATGAACTGGAAGCAGCACAAAGTCAGACACAATCCTTAGTCGAAGATAGTAATCGTGCCATCGCAACCATTCAAGAAGGGATTCATATTCAGGCCAATGCAGACTATCTGAAACTGTTTGGCTTACAAAGTGAAGACGAGATTATTGGCCTGCCGCTGCTAGATCTATTACAACCTTCTGATCTAAACGACTTTAAAACACGTTTCAAAAAGATTTCTCAAGGCCAGGTCGATTTAGGCCGGGTTGAAATCCACTCTCTTAATCCGCGTGTCGCCGCATCTAAGCCATTAAAACTGGAATTCTTGCCATCCAGCGCTGAAGAAGATGCACTACAAATTACTATTGATACTCAGGCTCAAGCAGGCAATACCGAGAAGCCAGCCGGAAAACCGAGTACGTTCCAGCTCCTTAAACGTGAAATAACCAAACAGTCCGCACCTGTAAATGCCATGGTAACTTTCTCTTTAAGTTCCTATGAACCAGAAGTTCTACAGTCTGAGTGGACGACGTTTAGTGGATATTTCAAAGCTGTTAAAGAATTCCTCAAAGAACAAACCCATGTTCCATTATTCAAGCTGGAATATGACGTCCTTGTCGGTCTGTTCCAGGCAGATTCCAAAGCAATTCTTGAATCCAAACTGATCGGATTAAATGCACTCAGCAAGCCACAATTAGTGACAGTGGGACAAAATTCGTTCCCGCTCAATTTACGCATGGGTTATGTGGTTCTGGAACAGGGTTTAAATGATGAAGCGCACTGCAATGAACTGATTGCACGAGCCTTCTCTACGTCTTTACCTCAAGCAGAAGTAGCACCTGAATTTGTACTGGATATTCCTGCTTCACTGAGCAACCAGCCATCTCTAGAAATGCCGCAGATCGATTTTAGTGTGGCTGAAACACCAATCGAAAGCCCAACAGTTGCGGCGATCAGTCCAGCAGTCAGCTCTATTCCTGCGGCGACACCTCATATCCTGAAAGCTTTGAGTGAATGTCTGGATCGTGGTGAAATCCATTTAAAATATCAGCAGTTGTATGATAAAGAAGATACCCGCCTTTATACTTATGAAGTGACCAGCGGCTTCATTTATGAGAATAAATGGCAGGATATTTCTACACTCCTTGAACTGCATGAAGATGATGAGCTGTCGATTAAACTGGATCGCTGGATTCTGGTTGAAGCCAGTAAACAGTTGCACAACTTTATTACCCAGTATCCGGATGCGACCTTAATCGTGAATTTGAACCGTGCGGTACTCTTTAAAGACCGTAGCTTCCCGGAATTTATTTCCAAGCTGATTACGATTATTCGCAGCAAAGTCCGACATCCGCTGATCCTGCAATTCTCTGAAGAAGATATTCTGCTGAATCAACAGGATGCGCAGAAATATCTACGTGTTCTGCATGAACATGGCGCGCTGATTGCGCTGCGTGATTTTGGTCAATCGATGTATGGTCCGAATTTGCTGCGTGAGCTGGAAATAGATGGTGTCAGCTTGCATTCCAGCTTGACCCAGATGCTGAATAACGAGACTGGAGTCGAGCAGCTGCAGGAAAAAATCACCAGCTATAATGATATCAAACCGCTGAATATTCTGGTCCGCGAATTAAATGATATGACCCTGTTCGCCAATGCCTGGAATGTTGATGCCCGCTTTATTCAAGGGGATTATTTCCAGAAAAAACTCGATCACCTGATTGATGTACAAGAGCATTAAATAGTTATATGCCTGCCATGCGGTTACTTTCCAAATGGCAGGCACAAAAAAACGGGCTTGAGACCCGTTTCTTTTATTTTGGGTATTAACGTTTAACAGAACGTGACATACCAGCAAAACGTTGTTTGAACTTGTCGATACGACCGCCAGTGTCAACGTTCTTTTGCTTACCAGTGTAGAATGGGTGGCAAGCTGAACATACGTCTAGGTAAAGTGTTTCTTTACCAGCAGCTGAACGAGTTTCGATTACGTTACCACATGAACAAGTCGCAACTAAAGTTTCATATTTTGGGTGAATATCGGCGCGCATGGTCGATTACTCCATTAGATTCAAGAAGGTTTAGCTGTCATCGCTATTGATCACTCTCAAATGAGGAAGCAGGAACAAAGTTCATGCAGATCAACACCACAACAGACCATTCTTTTGGCCCACCGAGACGGATACCGTCAGAGCTAAGCACAACAAGTGGGCACTATTATACGTGAAACAAATTCAATATGCGAATTATTCTTCTGCTTCTGACTCAGCCTCTTTGGCCCACACATTGGCAATAATCCCGCAAACCATCAATTGAATCTGATGAAAAATCATGATCGGCAAAACAATCATGCCCAGTGGCTGGCCAATAAATAGAATTTGTGCCATCGGCACGCCACTGGCCAGGGTTTTTTTAGAACCGCAGAAAAATACCGTCTTCTGGTCAGCGCGACTAAAACCCAGCCAGCGTGGGATATACAGCGACAACAGCATCACCAGGGTCAAAAGCACCGAACAGGCTAGCAATAACAGCAATAATGTACTGAGACTGACTTCATTCCAAAGTCCCGCTACTACGGCGCTACTAAAAGCACCATAGACCACCAGTAAAATTGAGCCTTGATCGAAGACCTTGACGATTTTTGGCATTTTCATCATTTTTGGATAAATCCAGGGACGTAAAATTTGCCCCAAGATAAAAGGTACCAATAACAACAGCGTAATCTGGATAATCGAAGCGGTTGGGTCAAACCCGTGCTCAGATTGACCTAAAATGAAAAATGCGACCAATACCGGGGTGATAAACATGCCGATAATATTGGAAAAAGATGCACTACAGACAGCACCGGCCACATTCCCATGTGCGACGGAAGTAAAAGCAATCGAAGACTGAACGGTAGATGGCAGGAAGCACATAAATAGGAAGCCCCAGTACAGCTCCTGCCCGAGCATTGGCAATAAAATCGGCTTGGCCAGCAAACCTAGAATAGGAAACAAGGCAAAAGTCAGTGCAAAGACCAAAGTATGTAATTTCCAGTGCATGATCCCCTCCACCACCGCTTCGCGGGACAGCTTGGCACCGTGCAGGAAAAATAGAATGGCAATCGCGCCTGTCGTGATCCAGCCAAAAACTTCAGCGGCCTGTCCGGAGACAGGCACTACACTGGCCAACAGCACCATGACAAATAGCAATATCGTAAAGCGGTCCAATGCCAACAATTTAAGCATCTGCTGTTCTTCCCTTAAAGTTTTATTGTTCGATAAAAAAATGCCCGGCTATCTTAACAGATGCCGGGTCCATGCTATGCACTCAGGTTGATGTAATATTTTCATCTATACGTGAATACATTTCATCTATCACGCTACATCCCACTTAGTTATTACGTGCATCCTGATCTTGCTGGATCAGCTCGATTTTATAGCCATCTGGGTCTTCTACAAATGCAATGACAGTCACACCGCCTTTCATTGGACCAGCTTCACGCACGACATTACCACCACGTGCCTTGATCTCTTCACATGCCTTATAAGCATCATCGACTGCAATCGCGATATGACCATAGGCATTGCCCAGCTCATAGCTGTCTGTATCCCAGTTATGCGTCAATTCAAGTACGGTGTGATTTTCTTCATCGCCATAACCGACAAAAGCCAGGGTAAAACGGCCCTCTTCGTAATCACGTTTACGAAGCAAAGTCATGCCAAGTACTTCAGTATAGAACTTGAGCGATTGTTCTAAATTGCCTACACGTAACATGGTATGTAGCATGCGCATATTAATCATCCTTCTGTACAGATTGTTGTTGGTGTTCACCGAGCAGTTTTGCGACCCAAACCACCAGAATCAGGATCGGAATCCCAATTAACGTGGTCATGAGGAAGAATTTCGGATAACCAATATTGGTCACTATAGTACCCGAATATCCGCCTAAAATCTTGGGAGTCAGGGTCATGAGTGAGCTAAAAATCGCATATTGAACCGCGGTAAATGACACACTGGTCAGGCTCGACAAGAATGCAATAAACGCAGCACCCGCAAGTCCGGCAGCCAGATTATCGACAATAATGGCAAAATAAAGCCACTTGTCGCTATAAGGTTTAATCACCTTGCCACTGACTTCGATCATGTCGGAACTACTACCATCTATCACCGCCAAAGGCTGAATATCAACATCCAGATTCTGGCCAGGGATGAGCTGATCATTGACCTGATAAACATGTGTGGTTTGCTGAAGCGCCTGGCCATCTTGCATCAAGACTGCACTGACAATATGTGCGGGTGACTGAATCAGTTGCTGCGCAGGAATCGCGGCAGTAAATACGCCTTCACTTTCTAATTTTGCCTCAAGATTCTGATCATTGATTTGTAAAACAATCTTTTGAATCGGTTGCAGCGCTGCACCGACATATTGACCACGTACCACAATGGTCTTGTCCTGTTCAGCGACATTGAGGGTATTGTCACTGGTGATCGGCAGAATCTGTAACTGGGTGCTGCCCTGTTGTGCAGTCAAATACGGCATGCTGACCTGTACAGGCTGAGTAGCATGATCTGAATTTAGATAGCTGGCTGTCACTTGCAGTTGCTTACTCTGCGCTAAAACATCACTGGGTACATTCAGCTTCCAGTAACCGACTTCATCGGTATCGGCCTGATAAACCTGATTAGCGACCCTAACTTCGACAGCTGCCAGTTTTTCACCGGATTTGACCAGCCCAATAAAAATCAGGTTGGTGGAACAGGCCAGCACGGCACCGACAAACATCAGTTTCATGATGTTCATTTTCTGGGCCAGTAAACCACCGAGAAAACCACCAATTAAAGAGAAAATCACCCCATAGACTTTGACCGCTTCGGCAATCTGCTCTTTACTGAAATTCAGGTCTTGATAGAAGACGTTGGAAATGACCCCGGCGATGATATCGGAAACCCGATAAAAACCGATCAATAACAACAGCACCAATGCCAGTTTTAAGCCATAGCGCCTAAAGAAGTCTGCAACCGGATTAACCCAGGTTTCATAGGCCATCTGCTTGTTGACTGCACCCATTTTCACCAAGCTTGCACCAATGGCAAAGGCAATCGCACCAGAACCAATAAAGCGTAAGGCTTCAAAGCAGAACAAGGCAAAAGTATCTTGAATGGTGAACTGTTCGGTAATACTGGCGACCAGATTGCCTGAATAGATATAGCTCAGTACAAAGCTGATCACTGCGACAAAAAACACTGCGACTAAACGGAAATAATCACTGCGCAGATAATGTTTAGGCACACGGTCAACCTGCGGTTCCCGAATGCAAAGCGTGGTGACAATTCCGACCAGCATTACCCCGGCCATGGCCAGATAGGTCCATTTCCAGGCATCGTAGATATAGTTGCCTTTGGCTGTGCCCAAATAAGCGGCCAGAAACAAGGCGCCAGCACCCGCCACGATCATCCCGATCCGGTAACCGGCATTATAGGTCGCGGCCAAGACGGTCTGCATCTGGGTTTCCGCCAGTTCAATCCGGTAGGCATCAATCACAATATCCTGCGTTGCAGCAGAAAAGCCTAACAGGACTGCACCCAGCGCCATTTGCTGTAAATGAGTTACGCCCAAAGCCGGATCAGAAAAAGCCATAATGGAAATGGCGCAGACAATCAGAATCTGTGCAATCAGCAACCAGGCTCGACGGCGTCCCAGAGCCTTGGTCAGAAAAGGCACTGGCAGTTCATCAATGAGCGGCGCCCAGACGAATTTAAACGAGTAGCCCAATGCTGCCCAGCTAAAAAAAGTGACTGCACTTTTGCTGATTCCGGCCTCACCTAACCATAAAGACAGACTGGAAAAAATCAGAAGAATCGGGACACCGGCCGAAAATCCCAAGAACAGCATGATCAAGGCACGTCGATCTAAAAATGCTGTAAATGCGGATTTCCAACCCGTCGTTTGTGTTGTCATTGCTTTATTATTTTCCGCGGAAAAACCAATTGCTGCTATTCAATCCTGTAATAGCGCATCTTTCAACAAGATTTATATATTTATCACATTTCCGATTTTTTATTTTCTGGCAAAAGCCACATGTTCGCTTGAATTTTCCAAGCAAATCTGTATACCTTAACGCTTATCAACGTAATATTTCGTTTTGGATTTCAACAGTGACCCAGAGACTCGATCAAATTAATTCTTCTATCGCCAGCAACAATACGACAACACCAGAAAATATCCGCTCAGATTTACTTATCTCGGCATTTGAACAAAGCGAAATTCATAACACCCTTGAGCATACCCGCTTAAAATCCACCCAACTGACGCACATTCCAAACCTAGAAAAAATTCCGGCGTCGACCAAACGGATCAAGCCCCTGAATAATTTCTTGGGGCAAGACCGCGCACGGGCTTCGGTAGAGGCCGGGATTGCCTTACCTTATTCAGGCTATAATATTTTTGCCGTGGGTACGGCTGGCCTGGGCAAACGCACCATGGTGAAGCGTCTGCTGCAACAGCATGCCAAAACCATGGAAACACCCAATGATTGGGTCTACGTCAACAACTTTCAAAACCAGCGCCAGCCAATAGCATTGGAGCTGCCTGCCGGTCAGGGGCCAAAATTTCAGGCCATGTTAAACCAAAGCTGGCAAACCATTCTGAAACAGCTTGAACGCCGTTTTACCGCGGAAACCTATCACAACCGCATTGAAATGATTCGCCAGGAAACTGGCGATGAACAGCAACAGGCGCTGATCGAACTCACCAAAGAAGGTGCAGAACTCGATCTGAAACTGATCTCGCGACACGATGAACACTGTTTTGTTCCCGTACATCTGATTGATGACAAATTACAGGAAATGACTCAGGAAGATCTGAATGCGCTGAACAATCAGGATCGGGCCGAATTGGCGACCAATATGCGCTATATGGACAAAAAACTGGAGCGTCTGGGTTTGCATCTGGGTGATCTGGAAGATGATGCACGCGACCGAGTTCAGATTCTGAATCGTGATATTGCCAAACAGGTGGTGGTGCCACGTGTAGAACAGATTCTCTCCAAGTTCAAACATGTGCAAGGCTTGGAACATTATCTAAAATATTATGCCGAAGATATTATCAATAATGTCGAAATCGTGCTGGAACAGGAAGAGGATGATTTCACCCCGGCACTATTCAGCCGCGTACCGGCACGTTATCAGGCCAACGTGATTATTACCCACAAGCCGAATAGCGGTGCGCCAGTCATCTTTGAAGATTTTCCAACACATTACAATTTACTCGGTCATGTGGAACAGCTAACCCAAAATGGCACGATCACCACGGACTTCACCCTGATTCGTCCCGGAACGTTGCATAAAGCCAATGGCGGCTTTCTGATGCTGGAAGCGGAACAATTACTGGAACAGCCTTATGCATGGCAAGGCTTGAAGCGTGCGCTTAAATCCGGACATTTAAAACTGTCTTCACTTGAGCATATGATCACTCTAACCGGCAGTATTTCAATTGAACCGGCATCGATTCCATTGAACATTAAAGTGATCTTGCTGGCCGAGCCTGAAATTTATTATGAAATTCTAGAGCTTGAACCGGAGCTGGGCAGCATCTTTAAAATCCGTGCTGATTTTACCGATACATTACAACGTAATGACGACAACGAGCAGGCCTATATGCAGCTGATTGCCGACTATGTGCAATCGGATAAATTATTGCCTTTTGACCGTTCTGCTTTGGCTGCACTGCTCACAGATTCCAGCCGTCAGGCCGAAGACCAAAGTTCATTATCATTACATGCCCTGACGCTGGGTGACCTGATTCGTGAAGCGCATCATCATGCCTTTCAGGCCGGTGACAAGATGGTCTCGGAAAAGCATATCAATACTGCACTCGATCATCGTAAATATCGCTTAGGCTATTTACGTGAGTTGTACTGGCAGGATCTGACCCGTGGTACACAGCTGATCGAAACCCGTGGCCATCGTCTGGGACAGATTAATGCTTTGTCGGTAATTCATTATGCCGATGTCGAATTTGGCCTTCCTTCACGCCTGACTGCTTCGGTGTATCAAGGAGGTGGTGACATTCTCGACATTGAGCGCAGTGTGGAACTCGGTGGCTCCTTGCATGCCAAAGGCGTGTTATTGATGTCGTCTTTCCTGAAAGCACATTTTGGTCGTGAACAGACCCTGCACTTCTCTGCTGCGCTGGCCTTTGAACAAAGCTATGGTCAGGTCGATGGTGACAGTGCCACAGTCGCAGAACTGTCTGCCCTGCTCTCTGCGATTAGCCAGTTACCGATTGATCAATCCTGGGCCATTACCGGCTCTATGAACCAGTTGGGACAAGTACAGCCAGTGGGCGGTGTCAATGCCAAAATTGAAGGTTTCTTTGATGCCTGCAAGCTGCAAGGTCTGACCGGCAAACAAGGCGTGATTATTCCACGTCAGAATATGCAGCATCTGATGCTGCGTAAAGATGTCACCATTGCTGTCGAAGAAGGTCAGTTCCATATTCATGCGATTGATACCATTGATCAGGCGCTGGAAATCCTGATGGCGCGTCCGGTCGGCACCTTGGATAAAAAAGGTCGCTATAGCAAAAATTCAATCTATGCCGCGGTGATGGCACAGCTGGATTACTGGCAAGCGATTGAAGATGGTGGTGAGCTGGTCGAAGTACCGAAGAAAAAGAAAAAAAAGAAGAAGAAAAAAGACAAGAAGCAAATTGTTGAGCCACACACTGAACTTGAAGCAGGTCATGCAATAGCTCAAAAGGCAAATGCAGCAACAGAAGATTAATCCGGTCGTTGCTCTATCTTTAAAATAGCAATAAAAAAGCGCTTCTCAATGAAGCGCTTTTTTAACATCTGGCTTGATTTAAATCTTAATTTAATTAAGCATCAGCTGCCGGGCTGTACTGTTCAACCAAAGGCTTTAATTCACCTTTTTGGAACATGTCGAGCATGATATCGCTCCCACCGATCAACTCACCATTGATCCAAAGCTGTGGAAATGTCGGCCAGTTGGCGATTTGTGGTAACATCGCACGAATGTCCTGATTTTCCAGAATGTTTACATAAGCAAACGGACGACCAATCTGACTGAGTGCTTCTACTGCACGTGCAGAAAAACCACATTGTGGAAATTGCGGTGTGCCTTTCATATAAAGAAGTACTGCATGTTTAGCAATTTGGTCACGAATTAACGCTTCGGTATCGCGTGCTTGTTCAGTCATTGATAAATCCTCAACTCATCTGTCTGGCATTATACCCAAATCCAGACAAAACAGTATGTCTAAAGCAATAATTCCAATTTTATTTACAATTACCCTTTAAATCTGAGCGGGTTTTTGCTTATATAAGTTTTTCTTTCCACCTAACAGTTAAGAGTTAGTCATGAATAATATTACCCTCGCACCGGTACAAACTGATCAACCTTCTCACTTGATGCCTGTATTTGGCCGTCAACCGATCAGCTTTGTCCGAGGACGAGGTGCATATCTTTATACCGAAGATGGTACAGAGTATTTAGATGCATTAACCGGAATTGCAGTATGTGGTCTGGGTCATGTGCATCCAGTCATTGCCGAAGCAATTGCTGATCAGGCTGCGACCTTGATTCATACCAGCAACCTGTTTGAAGTGCCTTGGCAAACTGCGGCAGCACAAAAACTGGCCGAAGTCGCGGGTATGGAAGAAGTATTCTTCTCCAACAGTGGCGCAGAATCAAATGAAGGTGCAATCAAAATTGCACGTAAATTCGGTCATATGCAAGGCATTGCTTCACCTAAAATTATTGTGGCGGATCGTTCTTTCCATGGCCGTACCATGGCCACCCTTTCTGCAACAGGCAATAAAAAAGTTCAGGAAGGCTTTGGCCCGCTGGTCGAAGGTTTTATTCGTGTACCTTTTGGTGATCTCGAAGCGATTGAAGAGGCAGCGCTTCATCATCCGGATATCGTAGCCATTTTAGTTGAGCCCATTCAGGGTGAAGGTGGTGTAAATACCGCACCTCAAGGTTTCAGCTATCTTGAAGAGATTCGTCAAATCTGTAACCAGCACAACTGGTTGATGATGCTAGACGAAGTGCAAACCGGGAATGGCCGTACGGGCAAATATTTTGCTTATCAGCACACCAGCATTATTCCTGATGTACTGACCACAGCCAAAGGCTTGGGTAATGGTTTCCCGATTGGCGCCGTCATGACTCAAGGTCGTGGTGTAGGTGTACTAACTGCCGGTAATCATGGTTCGACTTATAGTGGTACAGCTTTGGGTTCACGTGTGGTCTACACCATTCTCGATATTATGCAAAAAGAAAATATCGTCGCCAATGCTGCGGAAAAAGGCGCTTATATCGTGGATCAGTTACGCAACAAACTGGCCGATCAAAATGTGAGCGTGCGTGGTTTCGGTCTGATGATCGGAATTGAATTACCGAAAGAATGTGCTGAGTTGGTCGCAATTGCACGTGATGAATACAAAACCATCATCAATGTGACTGCCGGTAATGTAGTTCGCCTGTTGCCTACCCTGAACATTACTCAGGAACAGGCTGATCAGCTGATTGAGCGTTTAGTGAAAATGATCAATGCTTTTTTGGCCTAAACCCTGCGCTTAAAAACAAAAAAGCCGCTTGAAAGCGGCTTTTTTATATTCTGTATCTTATGATGCGGCTTGTAAAATACGCCCACCAGAAATCTGGTCAAAATATTGTTTCAATGTATCTAGGCAACGAAGAATTTTTGTCGGTTGTTGCTCACGTTTCGGCATGACTGCATATAGTGTAATCGGTGGAAGTCGCCATTCAGGCAAAACTTCAACCAAAGTGCCATTCAGTAAGTCTTTTTTCGCATCGAGATATAAAATCTTGGCAATCCCATTGCCCTGCAAGCACATCGATTTTGCCACCAGACCATTATTGGTACTGAAACGGGATTTCAATTCAAAATCGGCTTTTTCTGCAGTATTGACATTTTGAAACTGGAAATACTGATGATTTTTGATATGGGTCAAAGGCAGCACATCATGATTTTTAAGATCATCAGGACGTGAAATAATGGTGCTCTGATTAATATAACTCGGTGTCGCCACCAGAATTTGCTCAATCTGCATCAATGGCACCACCTGAAGATTGTGCTCATCATTTTTCTGTTCAAATCTTAAGGCGATATCGATACGCCCATCGAACAAATCAACCTCATGATTATTGGTTTCCAGATGTACTGCCAGGCCACGATGTGCGGACATCCAGTGAGAAAGTGCAGGAATCACATGATTCGCGCACAATTCTGGCAAAGCGACAATGCGCAGTTCACCCACAAGATCATCGCGTAATTCATTGATTCGGACTTTACCGCGCTCTGCAGCAGATAGCATTTCCTGGCAACTGTAGAAAAAAGCTTGTCCCGCTTCCGTCAAACTTAACTTTCTCGTTGAACGATTTAAAAGTACCACTTCCATATCATGTTCTAATGAGCGAATTTGTTGACTCACGGCGCTGGTCGTAATCCCTAATTCACGGGCAGCACCGCTAAACGAGTTTTTTTCTACAACACAAGCAAAAACACCCATTGCTCGAAGTTGATCTAACATAAATTTCCCTCTAAACTTATGAGATGCCTCATCATTTGATAAAAGCAACTTATTGTATTATACGGCGAAATTCACGTTTTGCATTATTTATTTAATTGTTTGGTAAAACTGTAGTTGGATTAATCGGTTTGCCGTCTAAGCGCACCTGAAATTCAAGCATGGTTCGCGTTGTACCAGTTGAACCCATTTCTGCAATTTTTTGCCCCGCTTTTACATTCTGTCCGCTTTTTACATCCAGTTTGCTGTTATGGGCATAAGCCGTAATATAGCCATTAATATGCTTCACCAACACCAGATTGCCATATTCTTTCAGGCCATCTGCAGCATAAACCACCTGCCCGTCTGCTGCTGCAAACACCGGATCACCGACATTGCCGTTATAGCGTGTGCCTTTGATATTAGATGCCAGATTATACTGCTGCAAAACTGGGCCATTAGACGGTTTTACCCAACCTAAACCCGCGGCAGTAGAGACGGGTGTCATTGGCGCCGGCGTGCTCACACGCGGTGTAGTCTGCACGGTGGTCGCTGGTGTAACTGGTGCCGGTGTTGGTACTGCAATCGTTTGACGCTGGATAGGGGCTGCCTGAGTCACTGCCTGCGTGCTGGTACTGCGACGTACGGTATTATTTTTCAGGCGGATCGACTGTCCCACATAAATCCGGTAAGGTGCAGCAATATCATTCATCTCGGCAACACTGATATAGTTCAGTCCATAACGTGCTGCGATCCCACTCAATGTATCTCCTGAACGTACCGTATAGAAATCAGGAGCTGTCGCATAACGCGTCGCATTATTTACTTGAGGTTTGGTGGCACAACCGGTGATTACTCCTGTAGAAATAACAACGGTTGATAAAACTAGGGTTTTAATCAGGGCTGCAGGCGAAGCAACAACACATTTCGGTAACACCAAGAACATTATCTTCCTCTCTAAGATCTATACGGTTGCAAAATCCCGTTAAGATTAGCAAAGTTTTACTGCAATATACTTGCAATCGCGAGTTTTTCACAAAGTTATAACACTGAGAACGCATTTTCTGCCAATTGTGTTTGAAGATTCCGCAAAACCTCATAGTTGGTGGCATCCATCTGAATCGGAGTAATGCTGACATAGCCATTGGCCACAGCAAAGAAGTCCGAGTCAATCTCGCTCAACCCTTGCTTGGGTTCTGCTACTGCTTCTCCAGACAGTCCAATCCAGTACACCTGACGACCACGTGGGTCAACATGACTGGTGATGGGCTTCGACTGACGGCGGCGGCCTTGATAAGTCACTTTTTCACCCTGTAATTCAGCCATATCCGGAATATTGATATTGAAAATATGACGCTCAGGAAGAACCGGCAAACCGCGTGCAATAAAATCATGCACCCAGTTGGCAGCCAGCTGATAATCCTGAGGGTGTTGATAGCTGCGTACATTCGGCCCACTCAATGACACCGCAATAGCAGGATGTTTACTTAAGCGACCTTCAAAGGCTGCCCCGACTGTACCGGAATACAAGACATCATCCCCCAGATTGGCACCACTATTAATACCGCTGACCACCAGATCAAATTCAAAGTCAAACAGGCCGTTCATAGCCAGATAAACACAATCTGCCGGAGTACCATTGACAGCCCAGACATCGGGAGAAATCTGAATCGGGCGTAAAGGTCGGTCCAGAGTCAAAGCACTGGAGTAACCACTGCGCTCACTTTCTGGCGCTACAATAACAATTCTCCCTAAAGGTTTTAGAGCCTGTGCCAATGCCTGAATACCCGGTGCAAACATACCATCATCATTTGAAACTAAAATATTCACTGAAAAATCTCGTCGCGCTAAAAAATGACTGGTTAGGACATTTAATTGTATTAGTGCTGGAATTATATATATTTACTGCTCGACATCCATCTTTAAAATATGTGGCTCAAGATGATTAAAAAATTCTCTTTATTTAGTGCTTTCGCTTTAAGCCTGGCAGTATCTGTCTCTCCTTCAGTTATGGCGAGCGAGCTGACTGTTGACGAAAACAATACCATTGTGAAAGAAGACATCGCATCGGCACAAGTCATGGCTGAGGTTTGCCCGGCTATGATTGGCCAAAATGCAAAATTAGACAGCATTATTCAGACTCTCATCCAGTCTTATCTTGCAGACTACTCAGATAAAGGCATGAGCTATCAAAAACTACAGGCAGATAGCGAATATAAATCTTTACTGGAAGAAGCGCGTCAGGGTGCCAAACAAACCAGTACTGACGAACAAAAAACCGTATGCGAAGAGATTCTGGATTACCAGGGCTAAGCTAGATAAATCTTCAAATAAGACGGTGTAAACATCGTCTTATTTTCTCTTACAGATTTCTTCATAATTCTACAGCTTCGCTACATTTTCCCACTTTTCAATTTCAAAAATAAGTTTAAGCTAGGCAAATTATTGTTCTAAATCTATTTTTTGAGTTTTTTAATGAAATATCCATTACTTCAAGCCATGACACTTTGTGCAGCTTCTGCCGCGATTCTTTTAGGCACCTCTGCATTTGCAGCCAATGAAAATATCAATGTCACGCCAACCCAGCAAGTGACCAAGCAGGAACTGGCTGCGATTTATGTTCTTTCAGAAATCTGCCCGAGCATGGTTAAGGACAAGTCACAGTTCAATCAGGGCTATACCAAGCTGGTGACTGAATATATGCCAGGTCAGCGCAATCCGGTTGCAAGCTTAAACCAGATGGTTCAACAGAACGATTTCCGCAGTATTCTGGCTGAAGCACAATCTGATGCCAAGAAAGCTGGCAAGAAAAAAAATCAGGTGATTTGTAATGAATTAACCACCTATAACAATTAACCTGCTTTTCTGCCGATTACTTACAATACTTTTGAAATAAGACCGGGTTTCCCATAGAAGTCCGCCTAGCTTTATCCTAAAATGCTAGGCTCTTCGTGCTTACATCAAGATATAGGAACCCACTAGAAATGACCCAAAAAACTGCCCTTGCTGCATTATTATTAGTTCCTAGTTTTAGCTTTGCAGCAACTGTCCTATCTGCACCACCAGAATTGAATAATAAATCCTATGTGCTAATGGACTATGAGACAGGGCAACTTCTCGCTTCAAAAAATGAAAATGAAAAATTAGCCCCTGCTTCAATGACCAAGATGATGACCAGCTACATCATCGAACAAAAACTATTGAGCGGTGAACTCACTGAAGATGAACAGGTTCGCATGAATGAGTCAGCATGGTGTCGCGGTAGTAGCGCGGAATCATGTATGTATGTGCCTTTAAACGGTACGGCCACTGCACTTGAAATGCTGCGCGGAATTATTATTCAATCGGGTAATGATGCATCTAAGGCTATGGCTGAACATATTGCAGGGAACGAGGGTACCTTTGCACATATGATGAATCAGGAAGCCAAACGTATTGGTATGACCAATACCAGCTTTATCAATTCAACCGGTATGCCTGCTGAAGGTCATTATTCGACTGCCAAAGATATGGCAACGCTGGCACAGCACATCATTAAAGACAGTTCCAAGTATTATCCGATTTATGCTGAAAAAGAATTTACCTTTAATGGCATCAAGCAAGGTAACCGTAATGCCCTGCTGTATACCGACCCAAGTGTAGATGGCTTAAAAACAGGTCATACCAATGAAGCAGGGTATTGCTTGACCACGTCGTCTAAACGTGGCCCTACTCGCTTGATTTCAGTTATTTTTGGTGCACCTACCATGCAGGAACGTGCAACGCAGACACGTGAATTGCTGGCTTGGGGTTATGCGAACTTCGAAACCAAAAATGTTCAACCAGCTAAACAGGTACTTGCTAAAGCCAAAGTCTGGTTTGGTAAGGAAGATGAAGTTCAAATCGGACTTGCTGAAAACTTTAATGTGACCATGCCTAAAGGTCAGGCCAATGCGATTAAAACCCAGCTGGTGGTTCAACCGAAACTGACTGCACCATTACAACCGGGGCAAGTTGTCGGTAAATATGTTGCGACTCTGGATGGTAAAGTCATTTCAGAAAAACCTCTTGTGGCTTTGAATGCAGTGGAAGAAGCGGGTTTCTTCGCGCGTATGCTCGACCATATCAAACAGTTCTTTAGCAACTTGTTCTAAGTCTAAATAGACCATTTCAGTCTTGGACTAAGACCAAAGCACTCATTCAGATGGGTGCTTTTTATTTTATACTATGCACATGATCCTTCATCATTTATCGGACAGATCGTTATGAGCCAAAATATTCGTTCTTATTTAGATATGACCCCACAGATTGATGCTTCCTGTTATGTCGATCCGATGGGAATTGTGGTCGGCGATGTGGTTTTGGCTGAAAATGTTTCGGTATGGCCTTTTGCCGTAATTCGGGGTGATGTGAATCATATTCGGATTGGTAAAAACTCAAATGTACAAGATCACTCGATGTTGCATGTCAGCCATAAGAAAGCCGATAAGCCTGAAGGTTCGCCTTTAATTATTGGTGAAGATGTCACCATTGGCCATCATGTCAAACTACATGGTTGTACCATTGGCAATCGTGTTTTGGTCGGTATTGGTACGATTATTCTGGATGATGTGATTGTTGAAGATGATGTAATGATTGGTGCAGGTTCGCTTGTTCCACCGAATAAGGTTTTGGAAAGCGGTTATTTGTATGTGGGCAGCCCTGTGAAAAAAGTGCGTCCGCTGACAGATAAAGAAAAAGCATTTTTACCGTATTCAGCGCAGAATTATGTGAAGGTGTCGGGGAATTACAAGTAAAAAAATTATTTAAAGCAGATCCTCTAAAGCAAAATTTTCAGCATGATGATTCCAAGTTCATCATGCTTCTGATATGCTTAAAACATAATAAATTATCATTATAGCAATTTTAATAAAAATATATACTTACAACAAAAACCCAATATAAAAGTATGAATAATTCTTCTATAAAAGCGAGGTAATTTCTCATATTTTGAATATATCGTTGTTATTAAAAGTATCTTTATTCATGTTAACAATATACCAATAAGAATTTAAATGATGACACGTCCTTTCGGCATTCAAGGTTCCACTACTTCACACGGTGGAATAGTTATGGCAAGCCAGTCCAAGATTACCCAAATGGGGATCTCCTTCTTAAGAGTTGGTGATGGTTTTGCTTGTCCCAAATGTAATATGTGGTCAACACTAATTAAAAGCCATGATCATGTCATTATGGATGGGAAAGCAGTGGCTTATGTAGGTGATCACTTTAGCTGTGGGGCAATCTTAATGCCAAAGCAAGTTCATGTGGTTGGAGCTCCTCAGCATACTGTACATGCCTTTCTGCAACAAAAAAGAAACCTATATTCAAGTACCCAAAATTTCGTAGAGAATCCTATTCCTGTAGAAGAACATGGACTAAAGTTCCAGCTCATAAATAAAAAATTCAATATACCTGTAAATGGATATTTTTATCTATTAACAACAAATGATGGGAAAGAAAAGAGCGGCTTTACAGATCATGATGGTTTTACTAAAATCTTGCATACAGGAATTAAATCCGAACAAGTCGATCTACATGTTTTTGACTTTTCCCAACCCATGAATAAATGGGAATAATGATGGAAACCACAAAATTAGCCTCTGCCTATAGTCGCATCATTTCTGGAAATTCTAATATTTGGGAAGCCTTTCCAGAGGAAAAAAAAGTCTGTGAATTTTCAGAACCATTATGCAACAGTGTTATTAAAGTACGAAATTACTATATTGCTCGTCCTTACAACTTTTTGATGAGCTTAGATCAATGGTCGAGTATCACAAATAAGATAGAGTTACTTACAGCTATCAGGTTTGGGATGGAATGGGATACTAATAATTTGCCTGAAGGGTATTTATCAGATCCTGCATTTCATACTCAAATGTATATAAAGTTTCATAACTATCTAATGAAAAATGTGATGCGCGAAGCTCCTAAAATTGTAGCTGAATTTCAAAAAGCTGTGTTTAAGGCTCGGTTTCTTACGACTTTTACCATTGATGAAGTAAAAGATATTCCTTATTTAAACACCCAAGATCAATTAAAATCTGCTCTAATTAAAGCTAAGAAACTACAAAATCAGATTGATAAAATTAATATTGTTGATGCTACAAGAGATATGTTTTTAATCCAAAATAACAAAGGGCCGATTACAATTAATAAAAATATGTTTATTGATGTTTTTAAACAGGATTTTAATCCAAACATGATTCAAATATTAAAATCTCAAGGCCTATACTTAGGTGATCCAGACAATGTCATGTATAGAAAAATTAATAACCCTTAGTTCATTATGTTTCATATTTTTGGCAAGTTGTTCACTCGCCTCTCAAACCGACATAAATAGTGAAGCACTAAAAAATGCCAATCGAGGAATAGTAGGTACATTGTTGTCCGATGCCAAAGTGTACCAAATTGCCTCCTCATCTGAATTATCTCCATTAACGCAACAGTTACTATTTTCGACACTGGAAAAAATCGCTGTGATTCGAGGCTATGAGCAAACGATTGGTAAGTCTTATCGTTTTGATGAAGACTTAAACATTGCTCAAATCAATCAAATCTGTTGGATGGGTGTTTTTCTGCAAAAATATAAGCAATATTTACCCACTAAAATTGACAAAAATGAGAGCTACATCTGGGTTGATGCTTATGTTAAGCATTGGCAACACGACTTGAATGAATCTTATCGTGATACATTGATTGAAAATGACTGCAGAAAATCAGATTAATTAAATGTATGACTCATAATCTGATTGAGCGGGATACTGATTATATTTGGTTTATTTCCCATTTCTCACATGTAAAGGAGATAACACCTTAAAGAAAAAACTGATCATCATAGCCACACACCCCAAAATTTTATACAATAGTGCATCTTTATCCATGGTGCTGTTCTATGACCGCTTGGACTGCTCACGTCACTGTCGCAACCGTCATCGAAAAAGACGGAAAATTCCTGTTTGTCGAAGAACATACAGAAGCTGTGACACACCCAGTATTTAATCAGCCAGCAGGTCATGTGGAATGCGGTGAAACCATTATCGAAGCCGCAATTCGTGAAACCATGGAAGAGACCGGACATAGGGTTGAAGTGACTCATCTGTTAGGAATGTATACCTATACCCCACCGATGTTCCCGGATCGTACATATTTTCGTTTCTGCTTTTTAGCCAAATCCATTGACTATGACCCAAATGCCACTTTAGATACAGATATTGTCGGCGCAGTCTGGATGACGCTCGATGAACTGATTGAATCTGCTCGTGCGCGTAGTCCATTGGTGATTAAAGCCGTGCAAGATGCGCTTTCAGGTCAAAAATACCCTTTATCGCTCATTTACGAGCACCAAAATTCTCCCTTAATTTCAAATTTGGATGCCTAATCCTATGCAACAACGTGTCATCGTCGGTATGTCGGGTGGTGTAGATTCATCTGTTTCTGCTGCGCTTTTACTTCAACAAGGTTATCAGGTTGAAGGTCTTTTCATGAAGAACTGGGAAGAAGATGACGGCACAGAATATTGCACGGCGATGGATGACCTTGCCGATGCTCAGGCTGTCTGCGACAAAATCGGGATTAAACTGCATACCGCAAACTTTGCCATGGAATATTGGGATCGTGTATTCGAGCATTTTTTAGCAGAATATGCGGCTGGCCGTACCCCAAACCCAGACATTTTATGTAATAAAGAAATTAAATTCCGTGCCTTTCTAGATCATGCGGTGAACTTGGGTGCAGACTTTATTGCCACAGGTCATTACTGTCGTCGCGGTGCAACCATGACCAATTCGCGCGGTGAAGAATACGCACCACTCTTACGTGGTGTTGATCAGAATAAGGATCAAACCTATTTCCTGCATGCCGTACATGGTCGTGAAATTAACAAGACATTATTCCCTGTCGGTGAAATTGAAAAGCCGCAAGTCCGCAAAATCGCTGAAGAATTAGATCTTGCTACGGCGAAGAAAAAAGACTCGACCGGGATCTGCTTTATTGGTGAGCGCCGATTTAATGACTTCTTGAAGCAATATTTACCGGCACAACCCGGAAAAATCGTGCTGGAAGACGGTAAAGAGGTTGGTGATCATCACGGCTTAATGTACTATACGCTCGGTCAACGCGGCGGCATCGGTATTGGCGGAATGAAAGGCGTCGCGGAAGGTGCCTGGTTCGTATTACATAAAGATATCGAAGGCAATCGTCTGGTGGTGGGTCAAGGCCATGAGCACCCACTGATGCAAAGCACCATGCTTTGGAGTGAAGCGATTGACTGGGTGGCCGGCGAGCAGGATATTCCTGAAACAGGTTTCCGTTGCACGGCCAAAACCCGTTACCGTCAGACTGATCAAGCATGTACGGTGTACCAAGATTCAGAATCACCCAATGGTGTACGTGTGGAGTTTGATGAACCACAACGTGCAGTGACCCCAGGTCAAAGTGTGGTGTTTTATTCAGGTGAAGTTTGTTTAGGCGGTGGTGTGATTCATCATACCAATGCACCTAAACCTGATTTTATAAAAGGATGAATTCGGCATGACGGAGTTACCATTTCAACCAGCCACAACGTTGAATACTCGTCAAAATCGCGCTTTGGCGTTAGCGGGTGTGTTTCAGGCCACCCAGCTGACCCATATGACCGCATTGAGTGGTCAGCAAAGTATTGGTGAAAACGGTAACTTTTATTTTGAACAGTTGATTAAAGCCAGTCTCAATATTCGTCCCGGCAATAACGAAAATGCCCAGACCCTAGACTTTTTTAATCAACTGGCCGATATTTCCTTAGGCTTAAAAACATTAGAAAGCAGCATTATTCAACCCTTCAATACTTCGCCAAAATCCAGAATTCCAAAACTTTCCAGCACCAAACTTCCAATGAGCTATGCCATGGCACTTCTTCAATTAGAAAAGAAGGTCTATAGCAATCCCAAATTTGTTGAAATTATTGAACAGTCCCAACAGAAAATTCTCAGACAGCTTTCCTTTTTCGATAACAATTACCTGCACCCCAGCATCATTGCCAATCTGGCTCAAACCTATGTCGATACTGCGGGATCAATCAATCCGCGCATCATGGTTCGTGGCAATGCCGAAGCCTTTAAAGATGCCGGACATACCAACCGCATCCGTGCTTCCCTCTTTACCGGTTTGCAAATGGCACACCTGTGGCGTCAGCTTGGTGGCAGCTCCTGGGGCATGGTATTTGGTAAACGCAAGTTGCTAAAAGATATTCAGAATCTGGCGCGTTTACAGTTTCAGGTGGTTTAACTGATACTGCACGTGTTTCGTTTTACGTTTAATTCCAAAATCTAAGGAATCGATATGAACGCTTTAACTGCACTTTCTCCATTAGATGGACGTTACGCGAGCAAATGTGATGCTCTACGTCCCTTTCTTTCTGAGTTTGGTTTAATCCATGCTCGTGTGACTGTTGAAGTGCGTTGGTTACAGGCGCTTGCAAACCATCCGGAAATTACTGAAGTTCCGGCATTTTCAAGCGAAACTAATGCAGCGCTTGATGCGATTGTAAGCAATTTCTCTGAAGATGATGCCAATCGTATCAAAGAGATCGAACGCACCACCAACCACGACGTTAAAGCGGTTGAATATTTCCTGAAAGAAAAAATTGCCAATATCGACGAATTGAAAAATGCCGGTGAATTCATTCACTTTGCATGTACGTCTGAAGATATTAACAACCTGTCACATGCTTTAATGCTGAAAAGCGGTCGTGATGTACTGGTTGCATCTATGCAGCAAATCATTGATTCAATTGTTGCACTTTCTGAAAAGCATGCTGACCAGCCAATGTTGTCTCGTACGCATGGTCAAACTGCAAGCCCAACGACGTTGGGTAAAGAAATGGCGAACGTGGCTTACCGCCTTGCACGTCAAATCAAACAGTTCAAAAATGTTGAACTTCTAGGCAAAATCAATGGTGCAGTAGGTAACTACAATGCGCACTATTCTGCTTATCCAGACATCAACTGGCCTGCGCATTCACAAGCATTTGTGGAATCTTTGGGTCTAGATTTCAACCCGTACACCACACAAATCGAGCCACATGATTATATGGCTGAACTGTTTGATGCCCTGCGTCGTTTCAACACTATTCTGATCGATTTCAACCGTGATGTTTGGGGTTATATCTCGCTTGGTTTCTTCAAGCAAAAGCTAAAAGATGGCGAAGTCGGTTCTTCAACCATGCCACATAAAGTAAACCCGATTGACTTCGAAAACTCTGAAGGTAACTTGGGTCTTGCCAATGCTGTACTTGCACACCTTGGGGAAAAACTGCCAATTTCTCGCTGGCAGCGTGACCTGACTGACTCTACTGTGCTGCGTAACATGGGTGTTGGTTTTGCACAAAGCTTAATTGCTTTCGAAGCATGTGCTAAAGGTATCGGCAAACTTGAACTCAATGCTGCACGTATCAATGAAGACCTGGACAATGCGCAAGAAGTATTGGCTGAACCAATTCAAACAGTAATGCGTCGTTACAACGTTGAAAAACCATACGAAAAATTAAAAGCCCTGACTCGTGGTCAGGCCATGACTCGCGACATGATGGTTGATTTCGTAAACGGTAACGAGTTAGAAGCTGTTCCAGCTGCTGATCGTGCGCGTCTAGCTGAAATGACACCTGCTTCTTATACAGGTAATGCTGCTGAACAGGCCAAACAAGTGGCTGAGCTGATTGCTAAAATCTAATTTAAAATAAGACCAAAAGGCGAAGCTCAGGCTTCGCCTTTTTATTTATAATGTGTTTTATTCTAAAAACGATATTTCATCATAACGACATGATTGAGCAGCGACTTTCCGCCAAGCATTATGCGAGCCTGGGTATTTTAATTCTGGCGATTCTGCTTGCCAGTATTCGTCCTTTAGAACTGGAAGCGTATCTCTTGCATCAGGCAGGTACAGCTTTCATGCTTATCATGCTGCTGGTCTGTCTGTATAAAATTGGGCTGAATTTTTTAAGTTTTAATTTATATATCCTTTTCCTGATTGTTCATGTGATTGCTGCGCATTATCTGTATTCTTATGTGCCTTATAACCAATGGATCGAACAGATTTTTGGCTTTCATCTGAATGAAGTCATGCATTGGTCACGCAATATGTTTGACCGTTTTGTCCATCTGGCCTACGGATTATTACTTTATCCAATTTTCTATCGCCTGTTTCAGGTCTGGTTGCCGCAGCAAAGACCTGTGGTCATTTTCCTGCTGGTGATTCAGTTTGTGGTGGCCAGTAGCATGCTCTATGAATGGCTGGAATGGCTGATTGCCATTGGTTTATCTCCTGAGGAAGCTGAAAACTATAATGGACAACAAGGTGATATGTGGGATGCGCACAAAGACATCTTGCTTGCTACGATTGGCGCGGCGATAACAGGCGGTCTGCAGTTGATACCGAAAAATCAAAAAAGCCCACCGAAGTGAGCTTTTAAAATCAAAATCTTATTGAATTAAGGTTTGTGATCAACTATTTCATTACATTCATATTTTTCACTTATGAAAGTGGGCAATATTGCATCCAGTCATCTTTCATTTTTTGCAATTCATTACCCGTCAACATTTCGCTGTAATAAATAAAATAGCTTGCATCAGGATATTGAATTTCATGTCTATACATCATCCCACGTAGAGAAATAGAAAATTCTTCTGGGAAATCATCCAAGTTCAATTCTTCAAACTCGTAATTAAAATAACAGTTTTGTGTTGCAAGATATGCTTCAGCTATAGCCATGTTTCTGCTCTAACAATAAAATATGCTTTATTTTATCCGATTAGCTGTAGGGATGTTTTGCATTTCAGTCGGTTCAATCCATTGAACAAACTTAGATTCTGACAAATGTGGATATTTGAACTTATCTAAATATTCAAAGCAGACCTTTTGAGCTTTCGGCATTTTCTCTAGATGCTGATCGAAGAGTAAATGGCGACTATATTGAGCACCATCAAAGCGAATAATCACACCTTCAAACTCCTTACCACCTCGAGTTTTATGCACCTGATAAGACTGCACCACACCACATGCCTTCGATGGAATAACAGGCGGATCATCTGGCTTTAACACAGCATATAGAATAAAGAGACATGTCCCTGGGATAAAACCCAGCCAAAATAAAAGTTTTTTTTGATCTTCATTTTGTAACTTGGCTTCAGCGTACAATGCACATGCTATCGGACAGATCGCGATAGTCAGAAAACCTAAAACAAGAATAAGGGTGAGCATGCCAGTAAAAGCCGCATTGAATTAGATCTTTTATAGTATACTAACAATAACTTAAGGCATAAAAAAGCTCACCGCAGTGAGCTTTAATATATATTCAATTTTAACTGAATTAGAGTTTAGGATCGCGCATTTGTACCAGATTTGCATTGGCTTTGCTTAAGCCTTCCATGACCTTATTCATTACGGTTGGAATCAATGAATCCGCAATTTGCGCTGCCTGTAAACCCAGCTTTTCACCCAAGGTTGGTTTCTTGCGGGTCTGGATCGAATAAACATCATGTTGCGTCAGCAAGTGCAGTAAATATTCATCTGAAGTTTGCAGTTTATCTACCAGATTTAAATCCAGTGCATCACGACCATACCAATGCTCACCGGTTGCCACTTTTTCCACATTCAGCTGCGGACGGTATTTTTCTACAAAATGTTTGAACAAGGCATGCGTTTGCTGTAACTCTTCTTCAAACTTGGCCTTCCCTTCTTCGGTGTTTTCACCAAACATGGTCACGGTACGTTTGTACTGACCTGCGGTATAGAGTTCAAAGTCGATTTTATTGTCTTTCAGCAGACGGTTAAAGTTAGGCACTTGAGCCACCACCCCAATCGAACCGACAATCGCAAATGGTGCAGACACAACTTCATTTGCGATACACGCCATCATATAACCGCCACTGGCCGCTACTTTATCGACACAGATGGTCAAGTGAAAACCGGCATCACGTAAACGTACCAGTTGAGCAGCGGCCAGACCATAGCCATGCACCATACCACCCGGGCTTTCTAAACGCACCACAACACGGTCACGGCCCGCTTTAGCCGTGGATAAAATCAGGGTAATTTCTTCACGTAAACTTTCGACCGCAGAAGCGGCCATATCGCCCTTAAAATCGAGTACATAGATTTTTTGATTGGTTTTCTTGCGTGCACGGCCTTCTTTTGACAGCTGTTGTGACAACTGCAAAAGCTCCAGTTTAGAGCCAGTCGTTTGCGCTATTTTTTTTCGTTGTTCATTGATACGCGCATTTAAATGACTGACACGGATTTCAGCGGGCAGTTTCGGACTATGAAATAACATAAAAAATCTATTCTCTATTTAATTCGGCTTATATCCTTAGATTAGGTCAATTCTGATTTTTTCAACAGCATTTATTGATCTTGTTGCCAAGCATGTCCACGACGAATCAATAATTTATATTGATTCATAATTTCATTGATCGCGAACAAACGAAAATACCAAATAAATAAAAGTGTATAGATTACAGCTATAATCGAAGCATTCATTGGCCACCAGGTTAATATAATAAAACCTCGATGACTTGTCCCCGAAGGGGTCATCAATGAATATACCGCAATAAAAAAAATGATCGTAATAAGCACAAAGAAGTATTCACCAAAACGCGTATGCATTAATGGTTTCTTGCCCTTCTCTTGTGCTTTTAGATAACGATGAAATTTAAATTGAGCATGTGCTGTAATATAAACACGCCATTTTTGTTTAACTTCAATATTATATTTTTGATGCTTTAACATATAAAAAATCACAAAGCCCAAGAAAGTATTCACGATCACAAACACGTCATAGAGCCAACGATGATAGTTGGTCATTCCCTGACTTTGTGAAGTAATGAACAAGCCTTCATAAGGGACAATCAAGGCTAATATGATACTAAACAGCACCATCACTAAACCAAAATATTGATGAGTATATACTGTGCCGAATAGGCTTCGAAACATATCTTTCATCGCGATTTGCGTCAGTTTAGCTTTTTCTTTAAATTCAGGTGTCTGTTGCATTATCATTATAAATCTTAAAAAACTTATAGAACATAACAAAAAACAGAACCCTAAGATTCTGTTTTAAAAGATTTATTTTTAAAATCGTATTAACCAAAACGCCCTGTAATATAAGCTTCAGTCAATTGATGGTCTGGTTGGGTAAAGACTTTCTCGGTCGCATTCACCTCAATTAAATCACCCAGATGGAAATACGCAGTACGGTCAGATACACGCGCTGCCTGTTGCATGGAGTGGGTTACAATCGCAATGGTATATTGAGTTGAAAGCTCAGAAATCAGCTCTTCTACTTTTGCTGTTGCAATTGGATCCAGCGCAGAACATGGTTCATCCATCAGAATCACTTCAGGCGAAACTGCGATGGTACGCGCGATACATAAACGTTGCTGCTGACCACCTGACAAACCTGTTCCCGGCTGATTCAAACGGTCTTTTACTTCTTCCCACAAACCGGCTTTACGCAAACTGCCTTCGACAATTTCTTCAAGATCGTATTTATCACGTGCAAGACCATGTAATTTCGGGCCGTAAGAAACGTTGTCAAAAATAGACTTTGGAAACGGGTTGGGCTTCTGGAATACCATACCGACTTGAGCACGTAGCAAGACCACATCCAGGTTTGGATCATAAATGTCCTGATTGTCCAGCATGACTTTACCGGTCACACGACAACTGTCAATGGTGTCATTCATGCGGTTTAGGGTACGCAGAAAGGTTGACTTACCACAGCCTGATGGCCCAATAAAAGCAATCACTTCATTTTCATAAATGTTCAGGTCAATGCCTTTAATCGCTTCCGCTTCACCATAGTACACATGCACATCAGATGTACTCAGTTTCACATTTGTCGACTTTTCATCTTTTTTGCTGCTACTTTGCATATCGAATTGGGAGACAAACGATGTTGCTGGCTTTGGTGTAGCCTCATCATTAGTGAATTGTGTCTGTTGTGGATTCACGGATTGATCCTTTTTTAAGGAGTTTTGAATAACAGTTGTGTTCATGATTCTGCCCCTATTACCAACGGACTTCAAACTTTTTACGTAACCAGATGGCCAGACTGTTCAAGCTGATCATCATGGCCAGAAGTACAATAATTGCTGCTGCGGTACGCCCTTCAAAGAAGTTACGTAACTCATTGCCCTGCCATAAGAAAATCTGCACAGGTAACGCTGTAGACTGATCAAATGGTGTGGCTGGAACGCTGGCAACAAAAGCACTCATCCCGATTAATAACAATGGTGCGGTTTCACCTAATGCCTGCGCGACCCCGATAATGGCACCAGTTAAAATACCCGGCAAAGCCAATGGCAAGACATGATGGAAAACCGTTTGCAGTCGTGAAGCACCCAAGCCCAACGCTGCCTGACGAATCGAAGGTGGAACCGCTTTAAGCGATGCACGTGTGGTGATGATGACAGTTGGCAAAGTCATCAGACTCAGCACCAGACCACCGACCAGAGGGGCCGATAGCGGTAAATGCATCCAGCCAATAAAGATCGCGGCACCCAGCAAACCAAACACAATCGATGGCACTGCTGCCAGGTTGTTGATGTTGACTTCGACAATATCGGTAATCCAGTTTTTCGGCGCAAACTCTTCCAGATAGATCGCAGATGCCACCCCAATTGGAATCGAGATAAAGATCACGATCATCATCATGAACAGTGAGCCCATGAAAGCGCCTGCCAGACCTGATGTTGCCGGTGAACTACGCGAGTCAGGGCTGGTAAAAATATTAGTATTGAAACTGTTTTCGATTACACCTGAGGCTTTCATCTCGTCCGCCACCTGGCGTACTTCAGGACTGAGTTGTTGCTGTTCTGCTGGTAACGAACGATCAATATTACCCGCCAGCCAGACATCGACATTGGCATCTGCCAGAATTTTAACCTCTGTGCTTTGACCGACCAGACTTGGATCATTCATGACCATGTCACGTAAGCGATAAGCCTCAGAACTGGTATATAAATAACCCAGTTCATCACGCTGACTTTCCAGCTTGCTGTCTCTGGCGATCATGCCGTTGATGATCAGTGCATCCCAGTCCACCATGCCGACATCCATTTGCCAGGCAATCATACGCTCTTCAAACTGCGCCGGAGACTCTCCCGCAGCTGGCTTGGGTTTTGGACCAATCTCTACAATGGCCGGATCGAAATGAATCGGCAAACTCATGCTGCTTTGCCAGAAGGCAGGCAAACCTTTGGATAAAATACTGCCGAAGAGCAATACCACAAAGAACAGACCGGCCAATACCGCAGAGAAACCAAATAGACGGAATGTTTTTTCTTTACGATGACGTCGCCCCAAAGAGCTTTGAATGGTCTTCTTACGCTTTTCACGCAGCTCGGCAGCGACGGATGGATCAACACGCTGATCCACAGGCGTTGTATTTGAAGTACTCATTAGTCGTATTGCTCACGATATTTACGCACGATGATCAGTGCAACAATGTTCAAACCTAGGGTAATCACAAATAAGGTCAGTCCCAGGGCAAAGGCCACCAGTGCTTGCGGACTGGCAAAGTCGGTATCACCTGTTAATTGATTGACGATGGTAATGGTGACCGTAGATACGGCTTCAAGTGGATTGGCATGCAGCTGCGGACTGTTCCCCGCTGCAAGTACCACGATCATGGTTTCACCAATCGCACGGGATGCTGCCAACAGGAAAGCACCAATAATACCCGGCAAAGCTGCAGGTAAAACCACCTGACGGATCGTTTCAGATTTGGTTGCACCTAGCCCCAGAGAACCATCACGTAAGGCACGTGGCACCTGGGTAATAATGTCATCGGATAGAGAAGATACGAATGGAATAATCATGATGCCCATCACCAGACCCGCGGTCAACGCACTGGTGGCATTAATTTCGAGTCCGACCATGGCACCCATGGCTTTAAGAAATGGACCGATGATCATCAAGGCAAAGACACCATAAACAATCGTAGGAATACCCGCCAACACTTCAATGGTCGGTTTTGCCCAAGAGCGGAAGCGCGGTGATGCATATTCTGCCAGATAGATCGCAATCATCAGACCGACCGGTACGGCAACCAAAAGTGCGATCGCACTGACCATGAGCGTACCCCACAGCAATGGCAATAAACCGTAACTGCCCTCGGCACTGCCAGAAGTACTAAAACCCGGGTTCCATTCGGTACCAAAGAAGAAATCCAGTGGACTGACGAAGCTGAAGAAGCGCATCGCTTCACCAAACATCGACATGACAATCCCGAGCGTGGTCAGAATTGCCACACCCGAACACAATGCCAAGCCGATATTAATCATTTTCTCGACTTGGTTACGTGCGCGGAATTCCTGGCTAATACGTTTTTTGGCCCAGACCAGACCTGCCAGTGCAGCCGAAATCACCACTGCCAATTTGGCAAAAGTCCCAATGGTCGAAAATTTAGCTAACTGTTCTGCTGCTGCCAGTTCATAGGCTGCAGGTGTATCACTGACACCGAAACCTGAGGCAAGTGCCTGAACGCGATCAACAACAACGCCCAGACTTGCCGGATCCAGATTGGCCGAAATATCCTGCGGCAAATGGTTGAGTACCACTTGCTCCAGAAAACTTGGCTCAACCATATTCCAAACAATCAAAATTAAAAACGCAGGGATACCACACCACAGTGCAACCAGTGCACCATAATATCCGGGACGCGAGTGTAAGTTTGCAGAATTGCTTCCCTTACCTGCTAAGTTACGGCTTTTACTTAATCCGATTTGATAGGCTATGGCCATAATGGCCAATAACACACCTATAAGTAGCAGATTCATGTATTCTCCACTGTTTTCTCAATTTTCATGGTTTGAAAAAACTTGTTTATCGCAAAAAGCCGATGGTAGGTTGACCCTACCACCAGCGATTTCAAAATCATCGATTATTTTACAATGACCGCTTTACCAGCCTTGAAATTTGCAAGGACTGCTGCGCGTTCTTTATCAGACATTGAAATCAGACCTGCTTTTTCCAGCTTAGAGCCCTTACCAGATACCTTCTTGTTCAGGAAGTATTCAGTAAACTGTGGTAGGCCTTTGATCGATTTCAAGTGTTCGCCTTTCACGTAGAAGAACAATGGACGTGATACCGGATAAGCACCATTCAAAATCGTTTTTTCAGAAGGTGCTACATTGTTCACAGTTGCAACACGTAAGCGGTCACGGTTCTGGTCATAGAAGCCTAGGCCAAACACCCCGACTGCACTTGGAGAAGTTTTCAAACGCGCCAGTGTTTCGGTATAGTCGCCTGCAATTTCAACTACACGGCCATCTTTACGGAATGTGGTACAGGCTTTTTTCTTGGCATCTTTGTCTAGAGACTTAATTGCAGCATACGATTCACAACCTGCATCCACCATTTTCTCCTGGAACACTTCGCGCGTACCATGATTCGAAGCAGGAATCACCAGCGTGATCGGCTCATTCGGAAGTGCTTTGTCAATTTGGTTCCAGCGTGTATACGGATTGGCGACCATTTTCCCATTTGATGGAAGTTGTGCAGCAAGTGCAGCGAAGACATGCTGTGGACGCAACTTATAAGCCGCTTTATTGGCATTTGAAGCAAATACGATACCGTCATAACCGATTTTGATTTCTAATACTTGGTTAACGCCGTTCTTTTTACATTCAGCCAGCTCGGTAGATTTGATTTGACGCGAAGAGTTCGCGATATCAATGGTGTTATCACCCACGCCATTACAGAACTGCTTTAAACCACCTGACGAACCGCCAGAACCGACCACTGGTGTTTTGAATTGTGGGAAGGTATTACCGAATTCTTCCGCCACGATACTGGCATATGGAAGTACAGTTGAAGAACCTGCAATTTGAATCGTGTCACGAGCTGCATGTGCAGTCGTTACAGCAGCTGCCCCTGTTAATGCCAATGCTAAAGCTATATTTGTAAAGCGCATTCTAGTATCTCTCTCATTTATACAATTTGGAGTACGCCACTTTTTATTCAGTTTTGTACTTATTTCGATACATGCATTTTGATTTTAGAATATGACAAATAAGTTACAGCTTTATTACGATTTAATGATTTTTAATTTGTACACTTTCCACCCATAAAATACTTATAAATTTCAACTATTAAATTCTTTTTATCATTCAACTGAAGAAAAAATCTGATCATTAACATGTAACAATTTTTATAAAACCCAATTGAAGAAAAATCTTGCTCCCTAGCCTTACATAATTAGATGACGATTTTATAACAGCTTAAAATAAGTACAGATATTCGGTATTTTTCTGATGAATCTACCTATAGAATTGATCATTCTATGACTCAAAAATAAAAAAAAGGAGATCATTTCGATCTCCTTTTTTCACACCACCATCACTTATGCAATGGGTGGCGTATAAGTACCATCAGCAATTGAATCTTTGATACGATCCGCTTCTGCAAGCACCAGTGCCAGCAAGTTCTTCACGTTATCCAGCGTTGCAACCGGGCTTAAAGTCGTCATTTTCAAGGATTGAACCTGAGCGACTTTCGTCACACCAATATTCGCTTCACCACGTGCAAACAGCTCATCTGCCACGTTCTGGTTCAGTGTATCTAAAAGTTCAACCGGATAGCCCGCTGGAACCACACGGAACAGTACCGAGGCAAATTGCGGCTCAAGCAGAAGCTCCAGACCATCAGTCACTTTAATATAATCTGCCACATCACGCGTCAAACCAACACCGTGATCGATCATTGAACCATAAAGCTCTTCGCCTAATGCTTCAACCGTCATCCACAATTTCAACGCATCAAAACGACGCGTGGTTTGTAGTGACTTCGATACCAGGTTCGGCACACCATGTTCTTCATCATAGGCAGAGTTCAAGTACTCCGCTTCATAATGCATGAAACGATAGTTTGCTTCGTCTTTCAGCAAGAACGCGCCACACGAAATGGTCTGGAAATAATGCTTATGGAAATCGAGCGTAATCGAATCAGACAGCTCGATACCATCTAACATATCGCGATGATCGTTAGACAGAATTAAAGCACCACCCCAAGCTGCATCGATGTGCATCCACGCGCCATATTGGTTGGTGATTTCACGGACTTTCTTCAGTGGATCGATTGCACCTGCATCGGTTGTACCCGCAGTTGCCACCACACATGCCACGATTTTGCCTTCGTTTTGAAGGTGCGCCATGGTTTTTTCCAGTGCGTCCATGTCCATGCGCGCATTTTCGTCCACAGGAACAGTCACTACAGACTGGAAACCCATGCCCATCATCGCCATGTTCTTTTGCACAGAGAAATGTGCATTTTCAGAACAGATGACTTTGACATTACGCATCGCATCCGCAGGAATACCATCACGTTGAACCGACCACGGCTTACCGTTTTCGTCTTTCCAGTTTTTCGCGATGCAAGCATCACGTGCCAGCAGTACGCCCATCAGGTTAGACTGTGTACCACCAGAGGTGAATACGCCTGCCTGACCTGCGCCATAGCCTACTTTTTGACGTAACCAATCGATTAACTGAACTTCCATCAATGAACCGGCCGGGCTTTGATCCCATGAGTCCATTGACTGGTTGGTTGCGTTAATCAGTACTTCCGCAATCTGGCTGGTCACCATGGTTGGACAATGCAAATGCGCAAGCGAATGCGGATGATGAACTTTTAAACTTTTATTCAGAAAAAGTTCAACCATACGCTCTAAAGATTTCTCTACACCCAACCCCTGTTTAGAAGGATTAAACGCAATCGCGCTGCGCAGCTCGTTAATGCTGCCACCCGTGTACATTTTGTCATTTTGCAACCATGCTGCAACCGCTTTGGTCGCTTGATCCATGGCTGACTGGTAGTCAGCGATGGATGCAGCATCATTACAAAGTAAAGCTTTACGATGTTCTGCAAAATCTACCATGAATTATGCGCCTCGAACTGCAACAAGAGCTTCAGCAACTGCTTTCTTAAAGCGAGCAATCACTTCAACACATTCGTCATGCGTGATGATCAATGGGCAAAGTAAACGAATTACCGTACCGTTACGACCACCTTTCTCAAGCAATAATTTATTGTTGAAACATGCCGTCTGGATCGCTGCTGCCAATTGACCATCAGCAGGTAAAGAACCCATGTGATCTGCCTTTTGGCGCTCGTCCACAATTTCAACACCAATCATCAAACCGTGACCGCGCACGTTACCAATACATGGGAATTCGGCAGCTAATTTTTTAATCTCAGCTTGCAGGAAATCACCGCGTTCTTGGGCATTTTGCGCCAGGTTTTGTTCTTTAATGGTATTGATCGTTGCAAGACCTGTACCCATTGCCAACTGGTTACCACGGAACGTACCGGTATGACCTGCTGGCTGCCAAGCATCAAACTTACGTTTAATACCGAGTACTGCGAGCGGCAAGCTACCACCAACAGCTTTAGACATCACCACCACATCAGGTTCGATGCCCGCATGTTCAAAGGCAAACATTTTACCTGAACGTGCAAAGCCCGCTTGAACTTCATCAAGAATCAACACGATGTTGTGCTTTTCAGTCACTTCACGGATTTTCTTCAACCATTTCACAGGTGCAGTTACCACACCGCCTTCCCCTTGAATTGCTTCAAGAATCACAGCTGCCGGTTTAGTCACGCCGCTTTCTACATCTTCAATGAAGTTTTCAAAGAAATACGTTAAAGCGTCAACACCCGCTTCACCACCAAGACCCAATGGGCAACGGTATTCATGCGGATACGGCATGAATTGAACGCCTGGCATCAAACCGTTAACTGCGTTTTTCGCAGACAGGTTACCGGTCATGGCCAATGCACCATGTGTCATACCGTGATAGCCACCAGAGAAGCTGATCACCGAGCTACGACCGGTAAAGGTTTTCGCAAGTTTGATGGCTGCTTCTGTTGCATCTGCACCCGATGGGCCACAGAACTGCAAGCAGTATTCTTCTTGACCACCTGGAAGATAAGAAAGAAGTGCTTCAGTAAAAGCATCTTTTAAAGGCGTAGTTAAATCCAGTGTATGTAATGGCAAGCCGCTTGCAATTGTATCCTGGATACTTTGAATGACTGCAGGATGATTATGGCCCAATGCCAACGTCCCTGCCCCAGCTAAACAATCAAGGTACTCAGTACCTTCAACATCGGTAACCCAGCAACCTTGTGCTTTCGCTATCGCTAACGGTAATTTACGTGGATAACTACGCACATTCGATTCCATCTGACTTTGGCGAGTCAAGTAGTATTCGTTTGTGGAATTGGTGGCAGGGTTTACAGAAGTAACGCTCATATCGAATTACCATCTCTGATATGGGTGAAAGAAATAAGTCTGGTGACGTTTGGTCCTTTGACTCGGCGCTTTATAAAGAGGTTCTAGCTAGCAGTTTGTATTTAAATAACTAGGAGGCGGATGATACCGAATTTTTCAGGAAAATAAACAACTTTCAGTCGCATTTTGTCCTAATCTTTATCGAAAAAAAACATCACACCAACCTATAACCTGTATGATCATCTTACAGTGTGACAGCAGAAAGAAAAGCGGGTTCTTTTATGCTTTTTTGTAGCACAGCTAACATTCAGGCAAAAAAGCTTAAAATCCACCATTAAGCACTTAATTATTAACGATAAACATAGATCAAGCAAGAGTGTAAAATGAAAGAAAATTTAACACTCTTACCACAAATATTTCGTAAAAAGATCACAATTGAGATTTAATATTTTAACAACGGTTTAGATGGCCAATTTTAAGAAAAACAGGACAATTTCATGCGTCTCTTAACACTTACCAGTTTTATCCTTGCATCTACCTTGGCCACAGGCGCATTTGCAGCTCCGGCTGAATCGCTGAATTACAATGTTGTGAATCTTTCAGCAGAGGCCAGTCGTGAAATCTCAAATGATGAAATGCATGCCGTGCTTTATATTGAAAAATCCAACAAACAGCCAGCTGAATTGGCTACACAAATTAACCAGCTAATGAATCAGGCCATTGCCACAGCGCGCAAATATCCAACTGTGAAAATCGAGACGGGCGCACAAAGCACTTACCCTATTTATGACAATGATAACCGCAAATTGAAAGAATGGCGTGGACGTGCCCAGATTCGTCTGGAATCGAAAGATTTTAAAGCGGCGTCTCAACTGATTGCTGAATTACAACAGCACTTCCAGACCCAGTCAATTAACTTCAAAGTTTCAGACGAAAAGCGCAAAAAAGTTGAAAATGAGCTGATGATTGAAGCCTCTAAAAACTTCCAGCAACGCGCACAGGCCCTGACTCAAGCTTGGAACAAACCGAGTTATCAACTGGTAAACTTAAATCTGAATACCAATAACTATTCACCACAACCTGTACCGCGTATGGCCATGATGAAAGCTGCATCGGCGGATATGGCTGTTCCAGAGCAGGAAGTTGCTGCGGGTGAATCGCAAATGACGGTGAGTGCCAATGGTGCGATTCAGTTTAAATAAGATTTCATCATATTATTCGGATTTTTAAGAACCACCCTTTTGGGTGGTTTTCTATCATTTGAATATTCTTTAATAATCAAGGCTACAAATTCATACAAATTCAGGTAGGAATTGAGGTTTGACCTGTTTAGAGTAACGGACATTTGTACCAATCCTCTCTGCTCATGTCTCTTGACCAACTGAATCTTTACCTGTTTCATATCCTAAATGTACCTGAACACGCCTCGATCTGGATGATCCAATATGCCTCCCTGATTGCGCATGATCTGGTTTATCTCTTTCTGCTGATTTTTGCTATTGCCTGGTTCCGTGGCAGTTATGAAGTAAAAACTGGCATTATCAAGGCATTTATTTTTACAGCAATTACCTTGTCGATCAGCGAGGTATTGTCCGCGATCCTGAATACCCCACGTCCGTTTGTAATAGATATTGGTCGCACCCTGATCGAACATGCACCTACAGGTTCTTTTCCCAGCAATCATATGAGTATTTTTAGTGGGATTGCCCTATCTTGTTATTTTTCATCACAACGTGATTTGGGAAGAATTCTAATCTGGACAGCTTGGCTAGTAGCTTGGTCACGTGTTTATGTCGGTGTGCATTTTCCGATGGATATGCTGGGTGCATTCCTGATTGCAATAACAGTAAATTTAGCTGGATTACCATTGTGGTGGAAATATCAGGATAAACTCATGCAGTTTATTTTAACTATTCATCAGTCACTGTTTGCGCCATTAATCCGGATGGGCTGGATTAAATAAATCGCATTAAGATGTCATAAAAAATCCCGCTCGAAAGCGGGATTTTTTATGATTGAAATTTAAATCTGAATGACTTAGTAAATCGCCATATGATTGCGGTGAATCATCTCGAGTGAACGTGCTTCACCTAGAACCTGATGCACTTTATCAGAAGCCAGACCACGTACAATATCTGCCGAACGCGAACTAAAGTTAACACGACCGACTGCAATTCGGTGACCTTGTGTATCCACACATTCCACCACATCACCGCGCTCAAAATGTCCTTCAACCGCTTTGACGCCGACAGGCAACAAGCTACGATGATTGTCTTTAATGGCCTTTACCGCACCATCATCAATTACCAAACGACCTGCCGTTTGCAGGTGTGCTGCCAACCATTGCTGATGCGCGGTCATCCGATCTTTGTCAGTCACAAACAAGGTTCCTAACAATTCACCAGACATCAGACGAGATAGCACAGCATCACTATCACCGCTTGCAATTAAGGTCGGACAACCGGACTTTGCCGCCAGTCGTGCAGCACGAACTTTGGTCAGCATGCCGCCGCGACCAAATTTACCACCACCACCGGCCATCTCAAACAGGCTCTCATCCATCGCACGTACCGTATGGAACAGTTTGGCATCTGGATTCGAGCGTGGATCTGAGTCAAACATACCTTCCTGATCGGTTAAGATAATCAGAAGATCGGCATGCACCTGACCTGCCACCATGGCAGCCAGCGTGTCGTTATCACCAAAGCGGATTTCATCGGTAGAAACGGTATCATTTTCATTAATCACCGGAATCACGCGCCAGTCAATCAGGTTCTGCAAAGCATCACATGAATTGAGATAGCGGCGACGATCTGCCAGATCATCATGGGTCAATAATACCTGCGCCGTTCGAATCTGGTGTTTCTCCAGTACGCTTGACCAGGTATGAATCAGGCCCATCTGACCAATGGCAGCACAAGCCTGAAGACTGGGTAGATCGGTGGGTCGATTCTCAAGTTTCATTCGCACCATACCTTCAGCCACAGCACCGGAAGACACCAGAATAATCTCGTGTCCTGCATTGTGTAGATCTGCGATTTGTCCCGCCCAGTGCGAGATGGCATCTAAATCTAAACCTTGTCCGTTTGCTGTGAGTAAAGATGATCCGATTTTAACAACGATTCGTTTACAACCCTTGAGCTGACGCTGCCCATCTACCACTTCTATCATCTTGTCCTCAGACTCTTCTCTCAGAGATTAGCGTACGTAGTACACTTCCACATCACTATCATCATCGCCATCTTCATCATCTTCATCGTCGCCCAGAATACCGGCAAGACGTTGCTGACGACGCATCTCACGATACGCTTCTTTTGCAGCGATGGTTTGTTCACGTGTTTCAGCTTCAAGCTGATCACGGAATGCTTTCATTTCTGCTGCATATTCTTGATCTTCAGCTTCGCGTTCACGCTGCTCTTCGATCTGATCCATCAGGTAGTAAACCACGTCTTTGGTACCTTCAGCGGTTAAGCCAGAAGTTTCAAAAACCGGGCCTTCCCACTGCAATTCTTCAAGAATATGAGTACACCATTCTTCACGTGTTTCTTCAGCCAATTGGTCGACTTTATTCAGCACCAATACGATCGGCAGTTTTGAAAGTGTTGGGGAGAAATTTTCTAACTCTTTCAAAATTGCTTTGGCATTATGCGCCGGATCTGAACCATCAATCGGTTGTACATCAACGATGTGTAACAAGATACGGGTACGTGCCAGATGCTTCAGGAAGCGAATCCCCAGACCTGCACCTTCAGATGCGCCTTCAATCAGACCCGGAATATCGGCCATCACGAATGAACGGTGACTGTCAGCATCGACCACACCCAGGTTTGGCACCATGGTAGTAAATGGATAATCTGCAACTTTTGGTTTTGCAGCCGATACTGCACGAATGAAGGTTGATTTACCCGCATTTGGCATACCCAGCAAGCCGACATCTGCCAGAACTTTAAGCTCCAGACGGATTTCACGGAATTCGCCTTTTTGACCATGCGTACACTTACGTGGTGAACGGTTGGTCGATGATTTAAAGTGCGTATTTCCTAAACCACCGTCACCGCCTGCTGCCACTTTCACGCGTTGACCATCTTCGATCAAATCGCCAATAATGTCGCCAGACTCAACATCTACAATTGTTGTTCCGACTGGAACTTTTAATACGGTGTCTTCACCGCCACGACCAGCACAGTTCGCCCCACGGCCATTTTTTGCTCGTTCTGCACGGAATTTACGTGTATAACGATAATCA
This sequence comes from Acinetobacter sp. YH01008, assembly GCF_013420435.1. NCBI lineage: Bacteria > Pseudomonadati > Pseudomonadota > Gammaproteobacteria > Moraxellales > Moraxellaceae > Acinetobacter > Acinetobacter sp. YH01008. The sequence goes on along the minus strand of NZ_VOYD01000004.1, from coordinate 95,940 downwards.
ACTAGCGTACTGGTGTTGTCGTCAGCCTGTATATAAATACTGCCACCACGACCACCATCACCACCATCTGGACCACCAAATGGCACGAATTTTTCACGGCGAAAACTGGCTACGCCATTGCCACCGTCGCCAGCCTCTACGGTAATGACTGCTTCATCAACAAAGCGCATATTGCCAATCCTCTAAAAACTTTAAAACCCCATATTCTGCCATATTTTAAAGAATTTCTCGACTATATTTATATGCTATTCCATGAAGATCGCTTATTTAATCCTGTCATGTTATTGAGCAGCCATTAATTTTTGATAAGTTTCAAAACTAAGCTCTATGCTTTTGTTTTAATATACTTTTTAATGATCACTTGATTGTTTTTAATTATTTCTGCTTTGTCGTGCAACTGCCTATAGTGTAGGCAATGTTAAAAGAGTCGGGCCTATGAGCAATTCAGAAAGGAAATCTGTCAGTCCATTGTCATCACAATTTGTATTATTGATGGCAATGGCATGTGGCTTATGTGCAGGCTCTGCCTATTTTAACCAGCCTCTGATCTATTCAATCGAGAAAAGTCTGGGCATTAGTACCAGTCAGGCCGGTTTTGCCGTGGTGATTGCACAGATTGGTTATGTCCTCGGCTTAATGCTTTTGGTTCCTTTGGGAGACTTTCTGAATAAACGCAAACTGATCGTTAACCTGATGGTCTTTGCAGCCATTTCGCAGATATTGCTTTCATTCAGTACGACTTTATCAATGTTATATCTGTTTACCTTGTGTGCCACCTTTGGCGCAATCTCGGCGCAGATCTTAATTCCTTTTGCATCGACCATTAGCCCACCTGAATCCAGCGCTGCTACAGTGGGTAAGCTGATGAGTGGGTTGGTGATGGGAATTATTCTGTCACGTACCTTTGCCGGCTTTGTTTCCACTTACTGGTCTTGGGAAGGTGTGTATTTATCCAGCGGTGTGATCACCTTGCTCTTTGCAGCACTCATGTGGAAAAAACTACCCGATACTCAAGCTCAGGCAGGCTTAACTATTGGTGACATTTACCGCTCTTTGTTTAGCCTTGCAGGTCAGAATCCACATTTAATCCGGCGTGCCTGTGCGGGTGCCTTGGGTTTTGGAATTTTATCGATGATCTTTACCTCGATGACTTTTGTATTAGGCAATGCACCTTATTATTTCACCGATTTCGAAATTGGGTTATTTGGCTTACTGGGTGTGATCGGGATTTATTCATCAAGCTGGTCAGGCAAAACCGTAGGACAAGGTAGAGAAAATCTGGTCGCCAAGCTATGCATTGTCCTGATGTTCGGCTCTACACTGCCCTTATATTTTGCCCAGCACAATATTGTAATCTATGCGATTGGTGTGCTGATGGCCTACTTTGGTCTGACAGCCTTCCATGTTTTGAATCAGAATCTGGTTTATCGGATTGATCTTAAATCGCGTTCACGTATTAATGCAGTCTATATGACGATTTACTTTAGTGGTGCCGCTTTAGGTTCGCTTAGTGCAGTCTATGCTTGGCAACACTTTGAATGGATTGGATGTGTAGTATTAGGTTTAGTTTTCTCGATTGGAATTTTAATGATTGATCGCTTGGATTTTAAGAAAATGCAAAACGCTTGATTCACAAAGGAATAAATTGAGCGGTTTATTCCTTTTGTTATTCAGCTATTATGAAATATTATTTTTACTAAATCATTATTAATTTGTTTAAGTATCTGTGTAGCCCCAACTGAATATATAGGCTATTCATTTGAATACTCACACCATTTTTCCAAATCCTCCTCTTCATCAATAGCTTCCATTACTTGCAATAGATCATAATGCACTCTCTCAAATCGTAGAGTTTTTTCCACTAATTCATACTTATTTAACTCTCTAAGAAAATCAAAATATAGAATTAATATTGGATAAATATCCTCAAAATAACTTTCAAGTTCTTTCGTAACCATTGCTGTATCTTTTCGCTTTGGCCATGTTAAGGAATAGTTTTCTAGAACTCTGCAATAATGAATAAATTTTTTATATATCTCATTACTATACTCTGCAATTGTTTCAGCACTTTTTTGCTCTCACCAACTCGTATATGTCATCAACACGGCAATCGGTGCAAATATCCCTGCTGACCAAAGCAAGAGATTGGTCGCTAAAGCAATATCAACATCTAAAAGTTTGAAGATTGCATAAATCGCAATGCATAAAACTAAAATGATTGCATACACTGCCAGTAAAGTAGCCAACAGATTTTCTGACTTTTTCGTCTCTTGCTACCCCAAAAGCAATTTAGCTTCTATTTGGCAACACGTTGTTTATTTTCCAAAATTTCCGGTAAACCACGTTCAATCCAGTGAATCATTTGCATCACTTTATCCGCAGCTTGTGAACCGGTAATGGTCAACTGATATTCCACTTTGGGCGGCACAACCGGATAAACCGTTCTGAGCACAAAACCATCTTGTTCCAGCACTTTTAAAGTCTGGGAGAGCATCTTTTCACTCACCCCTTCAATCCGTTGTTTCAGTTCACTAAAACGATGCACACCTTCACTCAGGCAACGCAACACCAAGACCGACCATTTATTGGCAAGATGTTCCAATATTTCACGTGATGGACATTCAGTTGATAAAACCTGCCCTAGTAACGGACTAATTGCATAATTTGTCATAAATCTATCTCGGGATTTTATTACTTACTGATTTTAATATACTTACTCTTTGTAAGCTAACAGATTAATATTTCGTCAGCAAGCTGATTTACATTTCGTGATTGAATCGAATCCACCCGACTTCAATAAAAAATAAGTATAAAAAAAGAGCCTCCATAGAGACTCTTTTTTAAACTACATCAACAAATTATGCATTTGTTTCTGCAGGAACTTTAGGATAGCTTACGCCGCCCATTTGTTCAGCAATACGTAATACCTGGCAGCTATAACCCACTTCGTTATCGTACCAAACATAAGCAGTTAAACGGTTGCCTGAAGTGATTGTTGCTTGCGCGTCAAATACACCTGCAGTGCGTGAACCAATAAAGTCAGAAGAGACCACTTCAGTCGAGTTGGTATAACCGATTTGACCTTGAAGGATCGAACCGATTGAAATCTGACGAATGTATTCATTCACTTCATCACGATCAACGTCTTGACCTAAAGTCAGGTTAAGAATTGCAAGTGATACGTTTGGCGTAGGAACACGTACAGAGTTACCTGTCAATTTACCTTGAAGTGCTGGAAGCGCTTTAGCAACTGCTTTCGCTGCGCCAGTTTCAGTAATGACCATGTTCAATGTTGCAGCACGGCCACGACGATCCGCTTTATGGTAGTTATCGATCAAGTTCTGGTCGTTTGTGAACGAGTGAACTGTTTCAACATGACCATTTAACACGGTGTATTTATCATGCAATACTTTCAGTGTTGGAGTAATTGCGTTAGTCGTACAGCTTGCGGCAGAGATGATGCTATCTTCAGCAAGGATGTCCGCCTGGTTCACACCGTAAACCACATTCTTCATGTCACCTTTACCAGGTGCAGTCAAAATAACACGAGCAGCGCCCGGGCATTTCAGGTGTTGAGCAAGACCTTCAGCATCACGCCATTTACCAGTGTTGTCGATCACAAGTGCATTGTTAATACCATATGCTGTGTAATCCACTTCAGAAGGATTAGACGCATAGATCACTTTAATGAAGTTACCGTTTGCAATAATTGCTTCGTTTTCTTCATCTACAGAAATCGTGCCTGCAAATGGGCCATGAATCGAGTCACGACGCAGTAGAGATGCACGTTTTTCCAAATCACCATCAGATGATTTACGAACCACGATCGCTTTCAGGCTAAGACCGCGACCCAGACCTGATTGACCAATCATCAAACGTGCCAGGATACGACCGATACGACCGAAACCATAAAGAACTACGTCTTTATGTTCTACAGCAGCAGCATTGCCTTCTAGAGATTTAACAACGTCTGCAACAAATGCATCGATGTCGCCGCCTTTTTCTTTAAATTCAACAGCAAGTTTACCTAGATCAACTTCAGCAGAACCGATGTTCTCAACTTTCGCCAATGCTTCAAGAATTGGGAATGTATTTACAACCGAAAGTTCAACATCGAGTACGCGAGTACGGCGGTGTGCTTTCAAGATCTGAATCACAGAACGGTTAATTAAAGAGCGACCATAAACTGTAGCTACAATATTTTTTTCACGATATAACTGACCAACAAGGGCAATCATGCGTTCCGCAAGTTCTTCACGGTTTTTCCAGCGACCTTGGTGCTCTGCATGTAGGGCAACGATAGTGTCTTTGCTCACAGATACGTCCTCTAATTAATTGTAAATCTAGGCATAAATTTCAAAACCCCATAATTGTAATGGAATTGGAGGCAACTTTGAATCAAAAGCTCACCGAGACGAGTGGTTTTTAACGTATATTCACTATAAATCTGGGAAATAGTTGCAATTAGCTAAATGATTTTGCATTCAAAAATTTTAAAAGCATGCGTTTTCCCGTACGGAGCAGAAATTTGTTAAATGTTGTTTATTCATTCGATCTCTTTTTAATTTTAAGAGTCTAGTCGATCCTGATAGTTTGCCAGATTTTTCTTAAGTGCTAATTGCTGTTTACGCTGCTTAAATAGATGCAGAATTCCTTCAATCACCAGCACCAATACGGCAAGCCAAATTGGAATATAAGTCAGCCACTCGCCAGCTTCCACACGCTCCCCCAAAGCCATCGAGGCAAAGGCCAACAGCACAGGTTCCAGATAACTCAACAATCCAAAGATCACAAAGGGTAAATATCGGCTGGCGAGAATATAGCTACCGAGTCCCAGTGCGCTCAAAAAACCCAATACCAATACTGCCCAGATTAAATGAGAATGATTTAACATGAGCTGCATCGAGTCGCTATAAATAAAACCCAGATAAAATGCAGCGGGCAAAATCAGAAATAGATCCCACCAGAAGCCCCCCAGATGATCCGTAGCAAATTTACGCCGCATGAAGAAATACAAAGGATAGGCCAAAGCCACATAGACCGTTTCCCATGCAATTGAACCAATTCGCCAGATCTCATGCCCCACACCCAATACCGCCAAAGCGACAGCGACCATCTGGAATGATGATAATTTCTCTTTATAGAGCATACAGCCGACCAGCACCATCACCAGAGGCAACAAAAAATAACCGAGTGAGACTTCTAGGCCACGGCCATTAATAGGGCCCCACAAGAACAGCCATAACTGTGTGGTACATAACAAAGAGCTGATCAGCAACCAGATCAAAAACGCAGGTTGCTGTAAAACCCGCTTAAAGATACTGCTGATATGTTGCAGATCACCCGACCACCACATAAAGGCAGTTAAAAACGGAATCGTGGCCAGCATGCGCCAGGCAAAGGTCTGTTCACTATCTAAAGGCTGCAAGAAAGGCGTAAATACATAGAGCACCCCGAAAACCACCGAGGCCAATACAGATAACGCAATGCCTTTATACATAGTCAAACTCTACTTTCATTCGCCGGCATTATAACGATTAGTACACTAGAAAGCTTGATGCTTCATCTATTTAAAGTGAAATCACTACCCTACTTTGAAATATATTTTTGCTCATAAAAATAAAAAACCATGCCTAAGCATGGTTTCGATTAAGAAGATATTTCTATCTTTGCGTTTGTTTGGTATGAATCACATCACTCAGGTCATAACCCACAGACTGTGCATATTGCAAATATTCGTTTACAACATTTTTATCTAATTGCGGATTACGTGACAGTATCCACATGTATTTACGTTTAGGCTCACCGACCAGAACGGTTTGATAATTCTCATCCAGTTTTAAGACCCAATAATCGCCACGCCCGACCGGAATCCAGCGAATAAAGTCGGGCAGGAAACTGACTTTTAATTTGGTATTTTGCGGTGGATCTTGCACAAATGCCTCACCCAAGGATTGGGTGGGCTGACCATCTTTTTTAGTACAGCGGTTATCGACCACAATATTGCCATTTTCATTCAAGGTATAGGTTGCAGTGACATCACGATCGCATTTATTTTGAAAAGACAAAGGCTTGCGCGCCACTTCATACCAAGTCCCCAAATAACGGTCCAGTTCTACTTTTTCAACGGTCGGTAATGGCTCCTTTTGCGCATAGGCCATCGTCGCTGCGCCCAAACCAAGAAGAACCGCACTACCCACAGCAATTTTTGCCAGCTTCAATCCATTACCTGAAGAATTTTGAGTTGTCATAAAAATACCTATTATATGTTCACAAAATATTTATTTAAAAATTTTCTGTTCTTACAATAGCCTTATCCAAGCACTTGATTTGTTACATTATGTTTGGTTTATGATTGACTTTAGGTCATCGAAATAAAACTTCATGTAAAAAAATCAATCAAACATCTGGGCTTTTAAGCGCAAAATTTCATCACGCAGACGTGCAGCCTGCTCAAACTGTAACTCTTTAGAGGCTTTCAGCATTTCCTTTTCAAGCTTGTTAATATGCTTCGCAAACATTTTCGGGTCTGCCATGATATGTCGTTCATCTGCACTGATCGCGCGCGCCTGATCAGAAGCTTTCAATTCAATTGAATCATCATCCAATATTTCACCGGTATCGATTTCCTTGATTACCTGACGGACTGCGCTACGCGGAGTAATACCATGCTCTTCATTAAACTGAATCTGCTTGGCACGACGTCGATCTGTCTCATCAATGGCTTTTTGCATTGAGTCAGTTATTCGATCTGCATACAAAATCGCCCTCCCTTTCAGGTTACGCGCAGCACGCCCGATAGTCTGAATGAGAGAACGCTCAGAACGCAGGAAACCTTCTTTATCGGCATCCAGAATCGCAACCAGTGACACTTCCGGCATATCCAGACCTTCACGCAGCAGGTTAATCCCGACCAGCACATCGTGTACGCCAGTACGCAGCTCATGAATAATCTTGACGCGCTCAACGGTGTCGATATCCGAGTGTAAATAAGCGACCTTAATCCCGTACTCTTTTAAATAAGAGGTCAGGTCTTCTGCCATGCGCTTGGTCAAGGTGGTGACCAGTACCCGCTCATTGATATCTTTGCGCAGATTAATTTCTGAAAGTACATCATCGACTTGCGTCAGTACCGGACGAATTTCAATTTCAGGATCGATCAGACCGGTCGGACGTACCACCTGCTCGACAATCTGCTGCGATTTTTCCAGTTCATAACGTGCTGGCGTTGCGCTGACATAAACGGTGGTCGGGACAATGCGTTCCCATTCTTCAAATTTCATCGGGCGGTTATCTAGCGCGCTTGGCAAACGGAAGCCGTAATTCACCAGATTTTCTTTGCGCGAACGGTCGCCTTTATACATGGCACCAATTTGTGGCACAGTCACATGCGATTCATCAATAATCAGCAAGGCATCATCGGGAATATAATCGAACAGGGTTGGCGGCGCCTCGCCTGAAGGACGTCCAGACAAATGACGCGAGTAGTTTTCGATGCCATTGGTATAGCCCAACTGCTGCATCATTTCCAGATCATAACGGGTACGCTGTTCAATCCGCTGCGCTTCCAGCAATTTGTCATTTTCACGAAAGAACACCAGTCGTTCTTTGAGTTCTTCCCGAATGGTTTCAATCGCGCGGGATAAATTGTCTTTTGGCGTGACATAGTGACTTTTGGGATAAATCGTCACCCGCGGGACTTTGCGCACCATTTTTCCGGTCAGTGGATCAAACCAGCGGATGGAGTCGACTTCATCATCAAACAGTTCAATCCGGATGGCATCCTGATCCGATTCTGCCGGAAAAATATCGATAATTTCCCCACGAATACGATAAGTACCGCGCAGGAATTCCAGTTCATTACGCGAATACTGCATTTCGACCAGACGGCGGATAATGTCATCACGACCAATGCGGTCGCCTTCCACCACATGCAGCAACATGCTCATGTAGGCATTCGGATCACCCAAACCATAAATTGCAGAAACTGATGCGACAATAATTGCATCACGACGTTCTAATAATGATCGGGTCGCGGAAAGACGCATCTGGTCAATATGGTCATTAATTGCGGCATCTTTCTCGATAAAAGTATCTGAAGATGGCACATAAGCTTCCGGCTGATAATAATCATAATAACTGACAAAATACTCGACGGCGTTATTCGGGAAAAATGCTTTAAATTCGCCATAAAGCTGTGCAGCCAGCGTTTTGTTATGTGCCATGACAATGGTCGGACGCTGGGTCTGTGCAATTACATTGGCCATGGTATAAGTCTTACCCGACCCGGTAACGCCCAGTAAAAGCTGATCATGAAAGCCCTGTTCAATACCCTTGACCAGCTTTTCAATGGCCTGTGGCTGATCACCTGCGGGTTGATAACTGGTTACTAATTCAAAGGGTTGCTTATCAGTCACAGCTACATGTCTCAACTCGAATGCGGATCAGGAATTTTAGCAGATTTCAGACTTGCCGGAGCAGATTCCATAGCCAAAATACCGAAATCCAACAGATGATGACAGTCGAGAAATATGTTGAGAATTCTCATATTTAGTCAGTCTTTCAACATTCAGGCCATCCCTGCTTTTTACTTGACCCCAACCCCGATCAAAGGCAACATGAAGATCAGGATGGCCTCGAATAGACAATTATGACTTACCACTATCACGATGAAAATATTGTTAAATCCCTTCCGGAAAATACCGTGTTTGTTTTTGGCAGCAATCTGGCGGGTCAGCATAGCGCAGGCGCAGCAAGAACAGCGCTTGAGCATTTTGGTGCAGTCATGGGCGTCGGTCGTGGCTGGTCGGGTCAAAGCTATGCCATTCCAACCATGAACGAGCATTTGCAGCAAATGCCGCTGTCACAAATCCAGCACTATATCGATGACTTCAAGATTTACACCAAAAACCATTCTAAAAATAAATATTTTATTACGTCTTTAGGATGCGGGATCGCAGGTTATAAAGTCGAAGAAATTGCACCGATGTTTAAAGGCATTTCACGCAATGTCATTTTCCCGCAATCTTTTCGCCCTTTTGTAGAAAAACCTTTACCTAAACTAACAGCAAATTTCCTACATACCATATTCCGTGATTCAGTCATTTTAACTCCGGCGACGGATGAACTGATTGAAGAACTACCACTAAGTGAAAATGAAAAAAGTCTGGCAAGAATTATTTTAAATACCCAGATCTATCCAACCGACAGCAATGGGCGGGAACGTGTCTTTGAAATTGAAGATATTCTGCATAACCTAAATACTAAACTGGTCGACTTCCAGAGTCATTCAGAAGGCGGCATGCTGTTTGGTGGTGTAATTTTAGCGCTACTTGAGCTATATAATCTCAATGAAAAAGACTTTATTGATGTATGGCAAGGAGTACGAGAAATTGCGCCACCGAAACCGGAAAATAAAGCACGTAAAACTATTCGCTAATAACTTATCTCTCTAAAAGCCAATTTCTGAATTGGCTTTTTTATGGGTATAAGATGTGCAAGGTCAATAGATCAACTAATTATTTTATTCTGCTTAGCGATGAGCTTTTTGAGATGCTGCATGTATTCGATCAAGATCATGCAAATGAGAAATGAGAAAAATCTGGCCAGGGTTTTATCTGCTCGAGAAATAAGGAAATAGATGAAATATTAATTGCTGAATATCTAAAAATTTACACAAAAAAAGCCATGACTCATCATAGCTTTTTGAGTTCGACCAATTAACGTTTACCCATTGAACGACGCGTACCGCGTGGCGGCATCCAGGTACGGTCAGCATAACGCTGCGGTCTTGGTCTTAAATCTTCCAGAACTTCTTCCGCAGCATTTTGCTCCGCTTGTTTGATCGGGAAAGGCAAATTAACTAGGGGCTTTTTTTGGGGAGGCGTTTGGGTGCTCATATGATTCACTCAATAATATATGTGCCTATTGTACAAAAAAACTCAGGTGACTGGGTAGCATGATCTAGGATAAATTCATCCAGCTCTTTTTCTGGCTGCAGTCATGCAGAAAAAAACTAGCCAATTCTCAAACCACTTCCCCCCCTGTGCTTTGTCTCAACTCAAACATGAGCGTCAAATACAAAATCAAAAACATGCTGATAAAAAGACCAAATGTTTTCTAAGGCCAGCTGGGCATAATGGACTTAAATAGCTATTTTTCAGGTAGTTTGATCTAAATAACCCAATCCCACAAAACATAAAATATACGATAGATACAAATATTAACCAACGGTTAACCTTTGACCTGTTGTTCTATAACTGAATTTTTTAATGAAATTCACATAATAAATTTACTAGAAAAACGAATAAACACAGTGGACATGGAGTTCCAAATCAATGAAAACAATGCTGGCATGTATGGCAGGCCTAGCCACTTTACCTATGGTTGCACATGCAGATTCACCTTATTTTAGTCTGCAGGATGGAGATGGCTTTAAGCGCTTTTCTGTATCAGTCGGTGCCTTGCATGTCATGCCGCAAGGTAAAGCACAGCCTGTTCGTGTCAATACTGCGATTAATGAAGGCTATCAATCTAAAGTTGGAGATATTCAGGCGCAAACCGTCATAGACAACCTTGACCCCGACCGCAAACCAAACCGTGTGGTTGAAGGATTAGTCAGACTAATTGGTGCATTTGGGGGTAAAGTATCTAGTGGCCTTTCTGGAGATTCCTACGTATATGGTCTTTCAGAATGGGATAATCCAGGAACAGGTCTGGAAGCCGATGATGTCACTACCTTAGGCATTATGTCCAACTACTATTTTACCGATAATATTTCGTTTGAAATGAAAGCCGGCATTCCTCCCAAGGTCGATATCAAGGGCAAAGGCACAATCTATGCGCCATTTGCCGCTGTGGCAACGCCATTAGGCGGGATTGCAGGTAATTTGAATCTTGCTAATGACATTAGAATTACAGATCTAGCCCAGTCTAGCAAAGCAGCAGAAGCACGTGCCTGGACCCCTGCTTTTGAATTCCAGTATCATTTTGGTAAAACCGGGGTCAATAAATTCAGACCTTATGTAGGGGTAGGCTTAATGTACGCTTATTTCAATGAGCTTGAAATGGATAAAGGCATTGAATCTGATCTCGTTGCTGCAGGTCATATGATCCAGAATATTATTAATCAGAATGCTGGTGCTTCCTTGGAAATGAAGGACAGTACTGGCAGAATGAAAGTGGATCTTGAGGCTACCGATGCCTTTGCTCCCGTAGCGACTGTGGGCTTCACTTATGATTTCAATGAGAAATGGTTTGCAGTTGGTTCAGTATCTTATGCCCATTTGAAAAATGAATCTAAAATTACAGTAATTAATGAAAATACCGGACAAACCCTGATTAGCTCAAAAGCTGATGTGGAAATCAATCCTATTCTGGCCTATGCAGGATTCGGGATGCGTTTCTAATTTCAAGATCAGGTTTTAGGAAAACGGCTTCGGCCGTTTTTTTAAGCTTAAAATATTGATAAAAAAAATTTATCTTTTGATTAATTTTTATTTTATCGCCTCCATAGCTTGAATCGAATACCATAAGCGCTTATTTCATCTGCATGCTCACCCTATGTCCGATACTCCATTTTCCAAAGCGCTTATTTTTATGCTGATTGGCTCCGCTATCATTCTGGCATTGTCATTGGGCGTACGTCATGCATTTGGTCTTTATCTGGTGCCGATGAGTGATGAATTTGGTTGGGGACATAATGTTTTTAGCTTGGCGATTGCCATGCAAAACCTGATCTGGGGAGCAGTACAACCCATTACTGGAGCCTTCGCAGATAAATATGGCAGCAAGATTGTCGTTGCCGTAGGTGGGGCACTCTATGCCGTGGGCTTGCTACTCATGGCGGTCAGTTCTACTGGACTGCTGTTAAATCTGAGTGTGGGCCTGATTTTAGGTCTGGCCCTGTCTGCAACATCTTTCCCGGTTTTACTGTCTGCTGTAGGACGTGCTGCACCACCAGAAAAACGCAGTCTGGCGATGGGTATTGCCAGTGCGGCCGGATCTTTTGGCCAGTTTATCATGCTGCCTTCGACCCTGTTGCTGTTACAGAATGTCGGTTGGTCAGGAGCATTGGTGGTCAGTGCGATTTTGATTGCCCTGATTGTACCACTGGCCTGGATGCTGAAAGCACCAATGTATATTCATCCAAATGCAGCATCTACACCCAATAAAGTGTCCCTCAGTTTTAAACAGATTCTGCTGGTAGTGAAAAATCATAAACCCTTCTGGTTTCTGTCTATGGGCTTTTTTGTCTGCGGTTTCCAGGTGGTATTTATTGGCATTCACCTGCCGGGTTATCTGATTGATCACGGTTTTAATGCCACCACAGGGACTATTTTTCTGGCATTGGTGGGTCTATTTAATGTGGTCGGCACCTATACTGCAGGCTGGCTCGGGGGTAAATATTCCAAACCGCATTTGTTGATGGGTCTCTATGGCTTACGCGGGATCGCAATTACTGCCTTTCTCATGCTGCCACTGAGCACATGGACAGTCTATGCCTTTGGTGTCATTATGGGATTACTCTGGCTATCGACCGTTCCGCTCACCAACGGCATTGTGGCGAATATGTTCGGGGTGAAATACCTGACCATGCTCAGCGGTATCGTGTTTTTTACCCATCAGGTCGGCTCGTTTTTCGGTGGTTATCTTGGTGGAGTCAATCATGACTTGAGTGGTAATTATAATGCTGTCTGGATGCTGTCGATTGCCTTAAGCATTTTTGGCGTATTGGTACATTTCTGGGTCAATGAGGAGCAAATTGTGCATGACTGATTCTATGCTCATACTCAAAATCTCGATTGCTGTGGCGCTCTTGCTTTTATTCGCTCTGTCGGTGGCATTATGGATCCAGACACCGCAGCTGTTTGAATACTTTAATCAGGCCTTTTGTGCGCATTAAACTGCTGAAATTTACTCAGCTAAATAAACACAATTCACAGCACAATAACTTAAATGATTCATAATCAATAGAATAATAAAAATACAAGGTTATTCATAAACTGATCATTACTTTTTTAATTTTATTTCAATCTGGAAATTTTCTTAGATGCTCATGAACAAGAAAATTCCGAGACTTTACACTCCCGTTGTCTTTTTCCAGCCGATCAGTACCATTTGCTTAAACGGATCAGTCTTGCCAGTAGTCGCCCGTTTTAATGAGAAACATCATAATAAAAAAGGGATAATCCAGCCTTCCAGAAGAATTAGATCAGCGAGGTATACACTTTCAGCATTGAGGAACTAACCACCTCAACGGTGTTTTATTTTTGGGATATTGCCAGTTCTGCTCGAGTGAATTTTATTTTCAAGCTTAATCAATATAAGATTCTTTCGTATATCCTTTACATAACCAAGTTATTCTTTACTTTTTCTCACCTAATTAACCTAGTGTGTTTTCCTTTTTCTGCTTAGCGTATTCAGTCATGAATATGTTTATCGCCTTAAGGAGAAAAAGATGAATACCAGTCATTTGTCAGATTGTGTTCAAACCTGTATGAGCTGCTCCCTCACCTGTATTGCTTGTGCAGCTGCCTGCTTAAAAGAAGAACATGTAGAAATGATGCGTGAATGCATCCAGCGTTGTCTGGATTGTGCCGATATTTGTCAGCTCTGCGCGCGTATGGAGCAGAAGCAATCGCCTTTTATGCAGGAAATCTGCGAGCTGTGTGCCAAGGCTTGTGATTATTGCGCAGAGGAATGCAGTCAGCACCAACATGAACATTGTCAGCAATGTGCAGAAGCCTGTCGCCGTTGTGCAGAAGAATGCCGAAAAATGGCTGCTTAAAAACCAAGTTAATCAACTTTATCTTCATCCGAATTGAATTGGTCAATGCTTTATCTTCTAGCTGATTTAAAGCATTTAAAACAAAAAACCCGCAAGCCTTCACTTACGGGTTTTTTAAATCCAAGGCAAACATCTCGCTTAGAATAAACGATTCATACCATTGAGTGTCGCTACACGGTAGGCTTCCGCCATGGTCGGATAGTTAAACGTGGTTTCCACAAAATACTTGATCGTATTGTTTGGACTGTTCATCACCGCCTGACCAATGTGGATAATTTCAGATGCATTATTACCGAAGCAATGTACACCCAAAACTTCCAGCGTTTCACGATGGAACAAAATCTTTAATTCGCCCATAGTGTCACCGGTAATTTGCGCACGCGCCAAATGACGGAACGAGGCCTGACCGACTTCATACGGAATTTTTTCTTCAGTCAACTGCTGCTCAGTTTTACCAATCGAAGAAATCTCGGGAATGGTATAAATTCCGGTTGGAATATCAGTAACGGGGGCAACGTCTGGCTCACCGCTCATATTGGCACCCGCGCAACGACCTTGGTCATAAGCAGCAGATGCAAGCGACGGCCAACCGATTACATCACCGGCAGCATAGATATTTTCAACTTCAGTCTGGTATTGATCATTTACCGTCAACTGACCACGGCTGTTTGGTTTCAGGCCAACATTTTCCAGCCCTAAACCATCGGTATTACCTGAACGGCCGTTACACCACAAAATTGCATCGGCTTTAATTTTTTTGCCGCTTTGCGTGTGCATCACCACATGATCATCAAATGTTTCTAAAAAGTCGATCTGTTCATTGTGACGAATCAGCACACCTTGCTCACGCAAGTGATAAGACAGCGCATCGGAAATTTCATCATCCAGATAGCTTAACAGTTTGTGCTGGGTATTGATTAAATCAACTTTATGCCCAAGACCAATGAAAATCGATGCATATTCACAGCCAATTACACCTGCGCCATAAATGATGATTTTCTGGATAGAAAAGTCCAGATCCAGAATTTTATCTGAATCAAATACACGTGGATGATTAAAATCAAGAATTTCTGGGCGATACGGACGCGAACCGCTGGCAATGACCAGTTGCTTAAACATCAAGGTTTCTTTAATGCCATCTGGACTAAATACAAAAATAGTATGTTGATCCTGAACATAGGCTCGACCATGATAGATATCGATCTTGTTACGGTCATAGAACCGTGAATGTGTATCTACTTGTTGTTGAATCACTTTATGCGCATGACGCAATACTTGCTTCATGGTGAACTGTTTCCAGTCCCCAACTTTCTGAAACAGTGGATCACGTTGATAACGGATAATACTGGATACCGTTTGACGCAATGCTTTACTTGGAATGGTACCTACATGGGTACAGTTACCACCTAGCTGTTCACGCATCTCAACGATTGCAACACGCTTACCAGATTTGGCAAGTTTCATTGCCGCGCCTTCGCCCGCAGGGCCCGAACCTAGAACTACCGCATCATATTTAACGAAAGTCCCACTAACGACCTCTTTTTTACGTGGCATTCAACGCTCCTCAAAATTAAAAAATTCACTTTAATCTACCTGCTTATTATGACGTAAATCCTGTTGATTTTGTGTATTTAACTCACATATATTGGTTGATGAGAACATTTTTTAAATGAATACCCCTTTTTGCCCTATTTATAGCTAAGTTCGTTATAATAAACGCGCTATCTTTGATCATCTCCCCCTTCAAAAACAGTGGAAAAGTTGAATATGTCTGAAAACCGTAAACCTGAACAGGGTGTCAAACTTCGTGGCGCAGAGAAAGTCGCTCGTATTCCTGTAAAAGTGATCCCTACGGTTGAAACACCACGTAAGCCGGACTGGATTCGCGTAAAGATGGCAGCGCCGGAAGAAGTACAACGGATTAAAACAACGCTTCGCGAGCAAAAACTACATACTGTCTGTGAAGAAGCAGCCTGTCCAAACCTGCCTGAATGTTTTGGTGGCGGTACCGCAACCTTTATGATTATGGGTGATATCTGTACCCGTCGCTGTCCATTTTGCGATGTAGCACATGGTCGACCAAATGCATTGGATGCAGATGAACCGCGCCACATGGCCGAAACCATTGCTAATCTTGGGTTGAAATATGCCGTGATTACCTCTGTAGACCGTGATGACTTACTCGATGGTGGTGCGCAGCATTTTGTCGATTGTATTAAAGAAGCACGTGCTTTAAGTCCAAAAACTTTGCTTGAAATTCTGGTACCGGACTTCCGTGGCCGTATGGATATTGCACTGCGCATCATGACCGAATGTCCACCCGATGTGTTTAATCATAATATTGAAACAGTACCGCGTTTATATAAGGCGATGCGTCCAGGTTCTGATTATCAGCACTCTTTAAACCTGTTAAAAATGTTTAAAGAATATTGCCCGAATATTCCAACCAAATGTGGCCTGATGGTCGGTATTGGTGAGACTGAAGAAGAAGTGCTTGCCTTACTTGACGATTTACATGCACACGGCGTGGACTATGTGACGATTGGTCAGTATCTACAGCCTTCTAAAGAACATGCAGCGATTGATCGCTTTGTGACCCCTGAAGAATTCGAACGTTATACCGAACATGGCCAAAAACTGGGCTTCCGCAATATCTGGGCAGCACCCATGGTTCGTTCAAGCTACTTTGCCGATCGTCAATACTATGGCGAACCGGTTCCAGCAGTGCGTCGTAAAACTGACCCTGCCAAGAAAATTGCTGTTCAGGCCATTGAAGCTTAGTCCTGTTTAAACCAATGAAATAAAAACCCTCTCAAGTAGAGTAATGCCAGTCAGTTAAGCAATTGACTGGCATTTTCTTTTTTAAATTCAGTATTATATTTGATAGATAGCAAAGTCATCCGCAACTGTTTGAGGCCTCAGGTGTATTGCACCGCAAGATTAAAAAAATGATGGTTTCCATGACAAATTGACGAGTCGATAGTGGCTGACGAGTTTTGCAGTGAGGGATCACAAGATGCCTTCCTTGCGAAGTTTCGCTTCTCATTTGGGCGAAACCAAAGTAACAAATGATTTACAAATATTTGATTTAAAAAGTTAAGACTCCATCTTGAACGACTAAAAAGTTAAAGAGTCTATTTCTAAATTCTTTAACTGATCAGCATTACTCTCCAGTAGAGGGCTTTTTAATATCCATTATTAAAATTTTACTGAGCGTTAAACCCCATTTTTTATTTTAGATAAAGATTAAGTCATTACTTATCTTCACATTTCTTTGCGCGTTCTCACTTGAAGATTGATCATTTTTCCAACAACCTCAAAATAGATGCAAGACTTAGACATATCGTTGCCATACTTAAAAAGATCATTCTCACAAATCCAATGCTAAACCTGTCTGATTCTCGAACGACTAAAAATGAATGAACGGTGGTGAAATATCCGAGAAATCCAGACAAAGCCGGTGTTGTATAAATCTGGAGAAATATAACAATGTCATTTATTTTCGCTGTGCTACTGCTATTACTGAGTTTATGGGCAGTTTTCTATTTTCAGCTCTCGCGTAGTGCGGGTGCAATCGTGCTGATGGTCGTGTCAGTGGTCTGTGCCTTTCTTAGTCCGTGGTCACTGATTCTTGGTATCCCACTCATCCTGATCAGCCTCGTGGTGATAATCGACCCTCTGCGCATGTCGTTTATTTCCAGACCGGCCTATAAAGCACTGGCCAATGCCATGCCGAGCATCAGTCCGACAGAGCGTGAAGCACTGGACTCCGGAACCAGCTGGTGGGAAAAAGAACTGTTTATGGGTGCGCCGAACTGGGAAACCTTTAATAGCTATCCTTATCCAAAACTCTCGCTAGAAGAACAGGCTTTTCTGGACAATGAAGTTGAAACCTTGTGCAGCATGCTGGATGAATGGGAAATTCACGAGCAGAAAGCGCTGCCTGATCATGTCTGGCAATATATTAAGGAGCATGGTTTTTTGGGCCTGATTATTCCCAAAGAATATGGTGGTCGCGCATTTAGTTCTTTTGCTCAAAGCCGGGTGATGAGCAAGATTTCCTCTCGCTCCCTCACCACGGCCGTGAGTTGCATGGTACCGAACTCTCTCGGCCCGGGTGAACTATTGCTGCATTATGGTACTGAGGAACAGAAAAACCATTACCTGCCGGGCCTGGCGCGAGGTGAAGAAATTCCCTGTTTCGGCCTGACCAGTCCTGAAGCCGGCTCTGATGCAGGCGCTATTCCCGATACTGGCGTGGTCTGCTATGGCCAGTTTGAAGGTCAGGAAGTCCTAGGCTTGCGAATGAATTTTTCCAAACGCTGGATTACGCTGGCACCCATTGCAACAGTGGTAGGTCTGGCCTTTAAAATGTATGACCCGGATCATCTTTTGGGCGAACAGACAGAATATGGTATTACCTGTGCCCTGCTACCTGCCAGTCACGAAGGGGTGCAAGTAGGTCCTCGTCATAATCCCGGCCCACCATTCATGAATGGTACAGTTGAAGGTAAAGATGTATTTATTCCTCTGGACTGGATTATTGGTGGCGTAAAAAATGCCGGTAAGGGCTGGCGCATGCTGATGGAATGTCTGGCTGTGGGTCGTGGCATTTCCCTACCGGCACTGTCCACTTCTGCGGCAGAAATGACTTATTTAAATGTCGGGGCTTTTTCCCGAATCCGTCAACAATTTAAAATTTCAGTCGGCAAGTTTGAAGGTGTTCAGGAAGCCAATAGTGAAATTGCCAGTGATACCTATATGCTGGAAGCTTTCCGTTATCTGGTGACTTGTGGCCTTAATCAGGGCGGCAAGCCTGCTGTAATGACAGCGATTGCCAAATACTATGCCACGGAGGGAATGCGTAAGGTGGTGAATCACGGGATGGATGTGGTCGGTGGCCGCGCCATTCAGATGGGGCCACGTAATTTTCTGGCACCTTATTATCAAGCGATTCCAGTCTCCATTACCGTTGAAGGTGCAAATATTCTCAGTCGCTCCCTGATGATTTTCGGTCAGGGTTCAATGCGCTGTCATCCTTATCTCTATGAAGAATTACAACTCTTACAGGCTGAAGACCCGGCAGCAGCACTCAACCCTTTTGATCATTTGCTGTTTAAACATCTGGGTTATACCTTTAACCGTACCGCCCGTTCCTTTGCCTACGCATTTACGGGTGGTTCAAGTACAGCACCTCAAAGTGCAGTTGAGTTTACCCGACCTTATTACAAGGTCATTAACCGGCTGAGCGCCAACTTTGCCTTAACCGCAGACATGTGTCTGGGTTTGCTGGCAGGCGATATCAAACGCAAAGAAATGCTGTCCGGACGTCTCGCCGATATTCATGCTCACCTGTTTATTGCCTCCTCTATTCTGAAGTATTTTGAGCATAGCAAAAAGACTGAAGCTGAACGTTTGCATGCACAGCTTGCAATAGAAAAGTCACTCTATACAGCGCAGGAAGCATTTTATGATCTGTTTGCTAACTTCCCGGCCGGTGCAGCAGCAGGCATGGTCAAGCTGTTATGTTTCCCATTTGGCCGTCCCGTACACAAACCCTCAGACCAGCTTAAACAGCAGGTTGCAAATAGCATGATGGAAGATAACGCATTCCGTCAGGTATTGAAAAAGCATGTCTATTACAATACCCATGAAACTGATGTCACTGGACGCATGGAATCGACTTTCGCTTTGCTACTGGATATTGAACAGCTTTGGGATCGCTTTAAAAAAGCTGAAAACAAAGGTCAGTTTAAAGGTTTAAGCTTTGCCGAGCATGTGACAGATGCACAGCAACATGGCTTTATTAATGATAGAGAAGCAGAAAAACTGCTTCACTATAATGCACGTCGTTATGACAGCATGCTCACAGATGTCTTTGATCTGCATTTACAGGAAGTATTGGAGTTGGAGAACCCCCATATTCGTAAAGCAGATGCGACAGGAACCGATACTTCTGTTCAAACCGATCCTTTACACTCAACTTCGCCTTAAATCAAACTTTGACCAAAGGTGTCATAAATTCCAAAGTGGGATCGTAGTTGAATATTTCACTTTAGAACCTTTCCAAGTGGCTTTTTAGCCACTTTTTTACGACTATGGCACGATGGTATTTCGCATAAAAAGCACTAAGCTAGAGCTATAAGAAAATTGAGGGTAAACCATGTCACAACAAGATTATGAAAATGGCCTGAAAGTGCGTACTGATGTCATGGGCGAAAGCTTTGTCAAACGTGCACAGCAAAATACCGTGCCTTTTACCCAGCCTCTACAAGACTGGATTAATGAACATGCCTGGGGTTCAACCTGGCAACGTGAAGGTGTATTGCCACGTAAATATCGTTCTTTAATTACCATTGCTTTCCTTACGGCTCAAAAAAGCCCCACTGAACTAAAAGGCCATGTTCGGGGCGCTCTTAACAACGGTGCGACGGTTGAGGAAATTCAGGAAGTGTTACTCCATAGCCTGCCATATTGCGGTGCACCAGCAACTCAGGAAGCATTTCGGGCGGCACTTGAAGTGATCCAGGAATATCAGGTGAATCAGGAATAATTTGGTTGCAGATGAAATTGAGCCGTTTTAGAAATAAGCTCAAAATTTAATTTTGCAGATGATTCATAAGTTACTTAGGCTAAATAAAGCTCAGCTGATTTTAGTTGCTTACCCTGATCTCAGCCTATCCGTCAAATGAATATGTACCGAGAAATTGTAGATTCTCGGTACATTACAATAATGATTCTAAAATAAAACTGATGGATTTTTTAGAGTTGAGCACCTACTTATAAAAACTCGCATCTTTGATCATATACAGCCCGATCACTCATAAGATCAAATCAGACCGATCCAATAAAATAGTGGCTCAAAATAAGCCTTAGTTCAATGAAGATTCACACTAGAGCCAGTACACATTAAAGCTATAATAAAACTCCAGCACTTCAAAACGTACGTTATAGCCCAGTTCAGTCAACTCGGCTGATAAAGCCCGAATATCTTCCAAAAGCAAATGTTTGGGAAATACAGTAATGACTGCGGTATTGCCCTGTTTCGCATTTTCTTCAATTAACTTGGCTAGACGCGGCTTATAGACCTCAATATTTAAATTGGCCACATCTGATAAAACCTTGGCCTGATCCGCCGTCATAAAAGTCATTTTTTATTTTCTCTTTTGATGTAATTTCATCAAGTTAAATGATTTAAACCAAAAGCCGTATTTCATTTTTGTATCAGGTAACTAAAAAATAACAAGCAAAAAAATCCCTCTGCAGAGGGATTTTTTTAAATAAAACTTACTGACCTGGCAGTGGAATATATTGAGAAGAACTGTTTTGTGCTTTACGCTCAGTCACCACCACATCCAGCATCATGGTTTTGCCGGCACGCTCTACTTCAATCTGAATGGTACTATTCGGTTTTTGCAGGGCAACAAAATTAATCAAATGCGAAGCCGAACTGATCTCTTCCTCATTCACTTTCATAATTTTGTCGCCACGCTGGATGCCCGCTTTCGCTGCCGGTCCATCTGCCAGCACTTCTGCGACGGTCACCCCTTTCTCTTTAGGTTGCAGTACATCATCACGTTCTGTCGGTAATAAACTGATTCCTAACCAGCCACGAACGACACGGCCATCTTTCAGAATAGCATTCATCACCTGCTGGCAGATTTTGGCTGGAATGGCGAAACCAATCCCCAGTGAACCACCAGTTTGCGAGAAAATTGCCGTATTCACCCCAATCAGGTTACCTGCGACATCGATCAAGGCTCCGCCTGAATTTCCCGGGTTAATTGCAGCGTCGGTTTGCACAAAGTCTTCATAGGTATTAATGCCCAGATCTGAACGCCCTGTTGCTGAAATAATCCCTTGCGTTACGGTTTGACCCACACCAAATGGGTTACCAATGGCCAAAACGACGTCACCGACTTCATTGTCACTGAGTTTAAATGGCAGAACTGGCAATTGTGTCAGTTCAATCTTGATCACGGCCAGATCGGTATCCGGATCAGTTCCAACCACCTTGGCTTCAGCACGACGGCCATCCTGCAAAGCCACTACAATCTGATCGGCTTGCGCAATCACGTGGTTATTGGTCAGGATATAACCGTCTGGACGTACAATTACACCTGAACCTAAACTATTTTCATTCGGGCTTTGTCCATACTGGTCAGGCAACTGATCGCCAAAGAATTCACGAAATACCGGATCGGTCAGTAAAGGATGCGCCTGTTGCTTGACTTTTTGGGTGGTAAAAATATTCACAACAGCCGGTGCTGCCACTTTTACAGCAGCACTATAGGAGACCACGCCTCCTGAACGCGATGTATCAATCAACGGCTCTACTTTTTCAGCAGGCATTTTGACGCCATCTGGCGCAACTGGTGCCTTTGGTTTTTGTAGTTGTTGCCACCCCAAAAAACCGATAATGACTAAAATCAGTAACACCCAGGGTAACCATGTAAAGGTGCGGCGCACGTTGCTATCCTCTAAAATATTTTAATTCGTTGATGACTAAGTAATTTGTGTTCTATTGTAATGCTAAATACATAACTAAACACAAAAAATTCCACAGAGATTTGTGCAGCTTTAGTTACAATTAAAGCTATAGATAAATATGGGCAAGTTTTTAAACTTACAGGAATTTTATGGCGAATTTGAACGATATTATTCAATGGTGTGACCAGACTTTAGCGTCACGTGAATTTAAGGACTATGCACCGAATGGCTTGCAGATTGAAGGCAAATCCGAGGTGAATAAAATCCTCTGTGCCGTGACCGCCTCCCAGAGTGCAATTGAAGCTGCAATTGAGCAAGGCGCTGATTTATTGCTGGTTCATCATGGTTATTTTTGGAAAGGTGAAGCTTATCCAATTACCGGCATGCGTGGTAAACGAATTAAGACTCTGATTCGAAATGATATCTCTCTGGTTGGCTATCATCTGCCTTTAGACAGTCATCCAACTTTAGGCAATAATGCGGCGATTGCAGATTTATTAGAACTGGAAAATATCGAACAGTTGGATCCGAGTGAACGCCATCCGATTGGCAATATTGGCTATTTAAAACAACCGATGCGTCCTGAATATTTTAAAAACTATGTTTCAGAAAAACTTGGCTTTGATGCAATTCATCTTCCTGCGGACAAAACTCAAATCCATAAAGTCGGTTTCTGTACCGGTGGTGCGCAGGATTATATTCATAAAGCAGCGCTACAAGAGTGTGATGCTTATATTTCTGGTGAAGTGAGCGAACGCACCTTCTATGAAGCTCAGGAACTGAATGTACATTATTATGCCTGTGGCCATCATGCCACTGAAAAATATGGTGTACAGCGCCTGGCCAAAGCGATTTCAGAACAGTTTAATATTGAGTATGCTTATTACGAATTAAACAATCCGATTTAATTCTCGCTGACAGCATTTTCCACGAGCTTTATTTATATATTTTCAGGATTTATTGTGTATTGTTATTTATACGTAATGCCCATTTGGTCCGATTATCTATTACAATAAAGCCACTTATTGTTAAAACCCAGCTAAATGCAAGGAATTGAGAACATGACAACCATTACTTTACCAGCATTACCTTATGGCTACGAAGATCTTGCTCCACACATCAGCAAAGAAACTTTAGAATACCATCACGACAAACACCACAATACTTATGTGGTTAACCTGAACAACCTGATCGCTGGTACTGAGCTTGAAGGCAAAACTCTAGAAGAAATCATTACAGCAACTGCTGGTGATGCGTCTAAAGCAGGTATTTTCAATAACGCTGCTCAAGTTTGGAACCACACGTTCTACTGGAACTGTATGGCTAAAAACGGTGGCGGTAAAGCAACGGGCACTTTGGCTGCAAAAATTGATGAAGCTTTCGGTTCTTACGAAAAATTTGCTGAAGAATTTGCTGCTGCTGCAACCACTCAGTTCGGTTCAGGTTGGGCTTGGTTAGTGGCTGACCAAGTAAACGGTCAACTGTCAATCATGAAAACTTCAAATGCTGATACGCCAATGGCACATGGCAAAATTGCAGTATTGACGATTGACGTTTGGGAACATGCTTATTACATCGATTTCCGTAATGCACGTCCTAAATACATCTCTACTTTCCTGGAAAGCCTAGTAAACTGGGATTATGCAAATGCGAAATATGCAGGTCAGCCTGCAGGTGTTGAGAAATAATTCTTTATTTCTTTGCTAAAAAATCACCCATTTCGGGTGATTTTTTTATTTTTAAGCCCCAAATGAATATTTATAAAGCAAACAATTCATTTCTTTACATTAATTGATTGACGACCTTGGGTTTCCTGCCTAAAATGCCGATCAGATTCTCCAATAGCTCAGTCGGTAGAGCGACGGACTGTTAATCCGCAGGTCCCTGGTTCGAGCCCAGGTTGGAGAGCCATCTATTCTTCCATAGCTCAGTCGGTAGAGCGACGGACTGTTAATCCGCAGGTCCCTGGTTCGAACCCAGGTGGAAGAGCCAAGATTCTAAAAAACCCACTCATTGCGAAGTGGGTTTTTTTATATCTGCTTTTTTTAAATTGAGATCGGTAGTGATATCTGTATATACAATCAGCTACCTTATATTCTCTGATCCAGATCACTTACAAAAATTAAGGCTGATAACAATCTGACTGCTCAGACTGTTTACATAAACATAACAGTTTGAACTCCAAGCCTTTTCGACTATTTTTAAAACACTTGATTCAATTTCTTCGGCTTTTTTCTAAAAGTGCCTTGACCCCTTTTCAAATCTCTCTATAATCGCTGTCAGATTCTCCAATAGCTCAGTCGGTAGAGCGACGGACTGTTAATCCGCAGGTCCCTGGTTCGAGCCCAGGTTGGAGAGCCAATCTATTCTCCCATAGCTCAGTCGGTAGAGCGACGGACTGTTAATCCGCAGGTCCCTGGTTCGAGCCCAGGTGGGAGAGCCAAGATTATGAAAAAACCCACTCATTGCGAAGTGGGTTTTTTTATTCGTCCCTATTTGTGATCTGTGTTTAATTTGAGTCAGTTTATATTTTTTGTGATTGGCTGCCTGGCAACTTTTGCGTTAGTTTGCCTGCTCTTCCCACATCTGTTCACCCGTCAAAAAAAATTCTATCCGAAGCGTGTGATTACTGCTTTTGAAAGCAGGATGTTTACACGCCTAAAAGAAGCCTTTCCTCATCATCATATTCTGGCTCAGGTTGCCTTTAGCGCCTTGATTACGCATGACCAGATGAACATGCGTAATCAGTTCAATCGTAAAGTTACAGATTTTGTGGTGCTTGATCGTGACTATAATGTACTGGCCATTATTGAACTGGATGATCCCAGCCACATTGGCAAAGAGCAGGAAGATGCTGAACGGGATGCTATGCTGATTGCAGCAGGCTATACCGTAATTCGATACACTCAGATTCCAAGCATCAGACAACTGCAAAGAGATTTGAGATAATTTAAGGTAAGGTTACTGCGCTTTCGGATGCAGCTTGGGTTGAATTTGTATCTTGCTCTGCTTTGAGCTTTTCCGCAGCTTCTCGCGCTTCGATGCGGGCAATCATTTCTGCCTGCTGCTGTTTATATTTTTCCTGATTTTTAGCATCACTATTTACCGCAAGAAAAGCCATACTCACCAAAAATATCGGTATACATAATACCAGCGCACCTAAAATTACCAGCTTTTTAACACTGCGGGGCTGCGGCTGCTCAGACATAACAAACCTACTTTAATTTCGTCATTTAATTGCACTGCTCAATATAACAAAATAAAGTCATAGCTCAAGTCTTTGAAAAGTTTTACTGTAAAAAAGGAGCCGAAGCTCCTTTGTAGATCTTAATAACTCTATTCTTTACTTAGCTGGCATATGCTCTTCAATAAATGCAACCAGTTCAGCATTCTTTTCTACAATTGCTTGAGTATGTCCTGCACCCTCAACCCCTAGGAAAGTCACGTCTGTACCCAAAGCTGCCAAATTCTTTTGCAAAACATCTGTAACATCATAAGGTACTGCCATATCTTCCTTACCCTGAATAATCATGACTGGTACACTGATTTTTTTAGTCGCGGGTTGGTTCTCCACCAAAAATTCTTTCACAGATCTGTTTTGATCAAAAGCATCTATCAACCCCGGATATTCAGCTACTGTTCTTCCAGGATTCTGCCGCAACCATTGATCGATATCTGCACTAAACTCTGTCATTAAATCGCCTAGACACAAGCCATTTTCACCAGTGGTTCCTTCTGCACGCTCAGCAACCAGTTTTGCACTGGATTCAAAAATATTCTGATATACAAAATTTGGCTCATAAGCTTTAATTCCAACTGCCACATATGCTGCATAAGCAAGTAATTCTGAATACACAGCTTTGGCAGTTCCTGCCGGAACAACACCAGCACCCTCGCCCAAAACTAATCGATTTAAAGCTTGTGGGGCAACTGTACCAATAATATAACCTAGGCTGGAGGCTGGTGCCGCAGCAACCGCTGCCTTATAGTTTGGATCATTTCCTGCAAATTCTGCCGTTGCAAGCGAAGCATGCCCCCCTTGTGATTGACCCACAGAAACCCAAGCTCCATTAAATCTATTCCCTTGCTGTTGCTTAAATCCTTTCACTGCATAAATTGCAGATTGTGCCGCACTCTCTAAATGTAAATAAGGATGAATGCCCTGTGTACCCAATCCTTCATAATCAGGAGCAACAATCACATAGCCTTTGGCAAGCAGACTCTCAGCCATGGCTTTAAAGCGTGGGTTAAAAGTATTTCGACTTGGCGCACAACTATCACCGCTCCCTACTGTACCGTGCTCCCAGACAACAACACGCCAACCATCTCGTGGTTGTTGTGTTCGCGGATAAATTACCAAGGCAGTAGCTTCTGCAGTCCTATTCTGTACATTTGGCATGTTATAGCGCATAACCCGAATACTTGATGCTTGAGACATAACATCTTGGGTATACGTTTGTTCACCGAGAAAAACCTGAGGCTGCGGGACAAAGAAATCATTATCATCATCGTTACACGCAGATAAAAATAGTACCGAGGAACACAGCACACCTAACATCAATTTCTTATAACTGTTCTACATATTTCTATCCTTTTATTGTTATTCCCTATCTCTTAATCGAGATCACTCAAAATTAATCATAAAAAAAGCATCCTTTATAGGATGCTTTTGTTGTTATCCGACATACGGTAATTATCTTAGAGCAAACAATATTCCCACAAAAATAATGAGGCCAATCCAACGGTTATGACGGAATGCCCAAAAACATAGCTGTGGATTTTTATCGCGAGTTTTAAACCATTGGTAAATAAAATCAGCAGCAACCAGCAAAAGTGCTAACAAGCCAAATGGAATCAATAAATTTTCCAGCCAAAGTGCAGCACCTATCAATAAAATACTGCTCGCCTGCAAGGTGCTAATGATTGGAATATCATAGCGACCAAACAGAATTGCGGTTGATTTTACTCCAATCTTTAAATCATATTCACGGTCTGCAATCGCATATTGAGTATCGTAGGCCACAGTCCAGGCCAGATTACCAAAATACAATAACCAGCAAGTCAGATCAGGTGTTTGCCCAACAGCGGTATAGGCCATGGGTATGGCCCAGGAAAATGCTGCACCCAAAAATACCTGAGGCAAATGGGTATAACGTTTCATAAAAGGATAAATAAACGCTAACAGCAAAGCCCCAAATGACCAGTAAAAAGTTTCGATCGGCAAGAAAAATAGCAGACAGGCGCTGGCAGCCACCAAAACCAGAAATACCATCACCGCTTCTTTGGCGCTGATGACTCCGGTCGCTAGTGGTCGGTTTTTAGTACGCTCCACATGCGCATCGACTTTACGGTCAGCAAAATCATTGATGGCACAACCCGCCGCCCGCATAAAAATCACACCCAAAATCATGGGAATTAAAATTTCAATGCGTGGCATCCCCTGAGCCGCGATCCATAACGCCCACAAGGTTGGCCAAAAGACCAGTTCAGTACCAATCGGTTTATCAAAACGACAAAGATAATAATAGGCGCCAAGACGCTCACGCCAGGTTATTGCTTGTGCAGTTGCCATATAAAGTCAAGCCCTTGAATTTTGTATAAAGTGTTCAAATGCCGGTAAAAATGTTTCTTGTACGATAAATTTACAGCCGTGCCAAGTATAGCAGCTCTGACGCGTCCAACCCTCTTCTAAAAGAATGACCCGACGCTGGCAGAGTGGATTCGTCCGTTGAAACAGGAACCAGCCAATTGGCTTAGTCCCAATATGCTGAAAGATTCGGGCTTTTTTTTGCAGGCTTAAAATTGGAAAAATACTCTTTGCTTTCACCCAGGGCGACTGTTCTGAACCATAGAGATAGCTTTCCCGCACCCAGGAAGTATGCTGATGTGACATGTGCATCCATTTGGCATTGGCGAAGCTTAAACGCTGAAAATGCTCTTGAATAGGCTCAACATGAAATTGTCCCTGCGCCAAGCCGGTCAATTGCTGTGTCAGAGAACCTGATGCATACAGCCATGGTTTTAGCTCAGCAGACATAGTGGGCATCAAGGTATGCTGATTTTTAGAAAAATACGTCATGTTTAACAGTTATCTGCTTTAGCAATCACTTCAAATTTGCCTTGGGGTGTTTTAATTAAAATTAAGCCTTCAGCGCTTAAATAAAACTCTTTTGGATAGTCAAATGTAAGTGCCAGTTCAGGATTTTTCAGTTCAACAAACTGTGCTTGTTTATAACCTTCAATGGTATGCCCTACTTCCAAATATGTAACTTCAGAAAAATTTAACTTAAAACCTTGTGCATGGTCTTTAGGATCATTCCAAGGAAAAAATCCGGTATGTTTTTTACGTGGTTTAGCCATAACAATCTAATTCAACATTCTTTGCTTTATATTAACCCAGTATAGAAAAAACCCGCGACATGCGCGGGTTTTTTACAGGGAAATTCTTGAAAGAATTACAGGCTGTAGTACATCTCGAATTCAACTGGGTGAGTGGTCGTGTTTAAACGACGCACTTCTTCAGTTTTAAGTTCGATATAGGCATCAAGCATGTCTTTCGTGAACACGCCACCTTTCAGCAGGTAATCATGATCTGCTTCAAGTGCTTCAAGCGCCATATCCAGACTATGCGCCACAGTCGGAATTTTCGCTTCTTCTTCAGGAGGAAGATCGTACAGGTTTTTGTCAGCCGCTTCACCTGGATGAATCTTGTTTTGGATACCGTCGATACCTGCCATCAACAATGCCCCGAAACCGAGGTACGGGTTCATCATTGGATCTGGGAAGCGAGCTTCAATACGCTTGCCTTTCGGGCTTGACACGTAAGGAATACGGATAGATGCAGAACGGTTACGCGCTGAGTAAGCCAGCATAATCGGTGCTTCGAAATGCGGAACCAGACGCTTGTACGAGTTTGTAGAAGGGTTGGTTAATGCATTCAATGAACGCGCATGTTTGATAATACCGCCAATGAAGTACAATGCCATTTCTGAAAGGCCTGCATATTCATCACCAGCAAACAAGTTCTTGCCATCTTTAGAGATCGACATGTGAACGTGCATACCAGAACCGTTATCGCCAACCATTGGTTTAGGCATAAAGGTTGCTGTTTTCGCATATTGATGCGCAACGTTCCAAACCGCATATTTAAACTGTTGAACTTCGTCCGCTTTACGAACCATGGTGTTGAAGCTTACACCAATTTCCAACTGGCAAGATGCAACTTCATGGTGATGTACTTCTACACGACCTGGGCCCATGATGTCTTCAATTTTGGCACACATATCTGCACGCATATCATGTGAAGAATCAACTGGAGGAACCGGGAAGTAACCACCTTTTACGCGTGGACGGTGACCAGAGTTACCACCTTCGTAGTCATTGTTGGTTGACCAGGCCGCTTCTTCAGCGATCAATGTATGGCGCGCGCCAGACATATCGATTTCCCATTTCACTTCGTCAAATACGAAGAATTCTGGTTCTGGGCCAAAGAATGCTGTATCACCAATACCTGTCGATTTTAGGTATTCTTCAGCACGGCGAGCAATCGAACGTGGGTCACGGTCATAACCCTGACCTGTAGAAGGCTCAATCACATCACAAGTCACAACAACTGTAGGCTCGGCAAAGAACGGGTCGATGAAACCGGTTTCTGCATCTGGGCGTAAAATCATGTCAGATGCTTCGATGCCCTTCCAACCAGCAATTGAAGAACCGTCGAACATTTTACCGTCTTCAAAAGTATCTTCGTCGATTGTATCTGCTGGGTAAGTCACATGTTGCTCTTTACCTTTAGTATCCGTAAAACGGAAATCGACCCATTTCGCGCCACTTTCTTGGATGAGTTGAAGGACTTTGTTCGCCATGCTCATTTTGCTCCGATGAATTTTTGTTGCACTCGTTACGTGCGTGTTAGTAGTTGGTAGTCATTAAGCAATTACCGTACCAACTATTCAAAGTATAGATAAAATCTTGAAATCTATATAAGAAATCATGAAGTGACAAAAATACTTTGCGACTATTATACTAGTTGAGAAACTAAATGCACTATATTCAGGCATTCTTCATTTATTTTATTTCTGCTTTATTTTTTAGCGCACCTAAATAGTGCAATCACCTATAGAAGTGTATTAAAAACATAGTTTTTTATATAAAATTTGCTACTTTTTCGTGTATTTGTTTAAAAAACACCCATATGTTGCTAAAAAATTGACTGTTTTCTTATGGTCTGAGACAAACAGAGATCTGCAACATGCAGTTGCTCAGTGAATATTTTGAGGCATTTTCTTTAAATATACTTTCTACACCATAGTCTATATAAATTTCTATTATTCAAGTGATGCTTTTTTCAACAAACTTTAGATCAATATTGCTGATTATTTTTAACTTATCAATTTTTCCCTAAAAAATACACAGCCTAAAGTTTCTTTAAGTAAGTCTATTACTTTAAATCATGATTAAAATTTTATTTCAGTTGATACAGATGCTTTTAAAGCAAATAAATTGAGCAAAATTGTTGCGCCGAATACGGCTATTTTTTGCTATGATGAATAGTGCTTTATTTTCACACAATGAAATCAATGATTTAGTCGTGTCACACCCGTGCTTGCAATAGGCGCAAATAAAGTACGATCTGGACAACTTTAGCACAGTTAAGTGCATTAATTTCAATAGGTTAAGCTCATGCTTTTAATGGTTGACAACTATGACTCCTTTACTTACAACA
This sequence comes from Acinetobacter sp. YH01008, assembly GCF_013420435.1. Taxonomy (NCBI): domain Bacteria; kingdom Pseudomonadati; phylum Pseudomonadota; class Gammaproteobacteria; order Moraxellales; family Moraxellaceae; genus Acinetobacter; species Acinetobacter sp. YH01008. The sequence continues at coordinate 64,936 of NZ_VOYD01000004.1, read as the reverse complement.
TCGTTCAATATTTTGGCGAACTGAATCAAGAAGTAAAAGTAGTCCGTAATGATGCCGTGACATTGGAAGATATAGAGCGATGGCAACCCAAGTATTTAGTGATTGGCCCCGGCCCATGCTCGCCGAGTGAAGCAGGCATTTCGATTCCTGCGATTCAGCATTTTGCTGGAAAAATTCCGTTATTGGGCGTTTGTCTCGGCCATCAGAGTATTGGTCAGGCATTTGGTGGCAACATCATACGTGCCAAACGTGTCATGCACGGCCGTCTGTCGGATATGTACCACAGCGATACCGGGATTTTCAGTAATCTTCCGTCGCCATTTCCTGCAACGCGCTATCATTCCCTGGTGATTGATCAAGCCACCTTGCCTGAATGTCTGGAAGTGACCTGCTGGACCAATGAAGCCGATGGCTCTATGGAAGAAATTATGGGGGTAAAACATAAGACATTGCCGGTCGAAGGCGTGCAGTTCCATCCTGAATCGATCCTGAGCCAGCATGGCCATCAAATCTTTAAAAACTTTCTCGAAATTTATGCCTAAGAACATCTTATGAATATTCAACAAGCTTTAAACAATATTACCAAAAACATTCACCTGACTCAGGATCAAATGCAAGACGTGATGCGTGCCATCATGTCAGGTGAAACCACTGATGCCCAGATTGGTGCCCTGCTCATGGGTTTACGCCTTAAAGGCGAAAGCATTGATGAAATTACCGCAGCCGCACGGGTCATGCGTGAACTGGCTACCAAAATTGATGTCAGCGATATTCCCTATTTAGTCGATATTGTCGGTACAGGCGGTGATGGTCAAAACCTGTTTAACGTCTCTACCGCGTCTGCATTTGTGATCGCAGCAGCAGGCGCAACCATTGCTAAACATGGCAACCGTGGCGTTTCAACCAAATCAGGCTCGTCAGATTTACTGGAACAGGCTGGGATTAATCTTGATCTGAATATGCAGCAAACCGAGCGTTGTATCCGTGATGTGGGGGTCGGGTTTCTGTTCGCACCGAATCATCATACAGCCATGAAATATGCAATCGGCCCGCGTAAAGAATTGGGGATTCGCAGCATTTTCAATTTACTTGGCCCGCTGACCAATCCGGCCGGCGTCAATCGCTTAGTCATTGGCGTGTTTTCCAATGAACTGTGCCGTCCAATTGCAGAAGTAATGAAACAGCTCGGTGCTGAACATGTGATGGTGGTGCATTCTCGCGACGGGCTGGATGAGATCAGTCTTGCCTCTGCAACGTATGTGGCAGAGCTAAAAAATGGCGAAGTGACTGAATGGGAAATTACCCCTGAATTGGTTAATATCGAATCTCAAACCTTGACTGGTTTAATTGTAGAAGATTCTGCACAGAGTCTGGCATTAATCAAGGATGCATTGGGCAAGAAAAAATCAGAGATCGGTGATAAAGCGGCCAATATGATTGCCCTGAATGCGGGCGCAGGTATTTATGTCTCCGGTTTGACCAGCAGCTATAAACATGGTGTTGCATTGGCACATGACATTATTTATGGCGGCCAGGCCCTGGAAAAAATGAGTGTGCTGTCTGAATTTACCAAAACCATTAAACAATACGAAGCTTAATTCGGTCAGGAATTTTGATCATGGTGGATATCGCAAATACAATTTTAGGCAAGATTGTTGACCGTAAAACGGAAGAATTTGCTCTACGTTTAAAGCAGAAAAGTTATAAAGATCTGGAAGAGCTCGCTCAAGGTGCATCAGCTGTGCGTGGTTTTGCCCAGTCTTTAATGTCAAAACGTCCGGGTGTAATTGCTGAAATCAAGAAAGCCTCGCCATCTAAGGGGATTATTCGTGAGAATTTTAATCCTGCGGAAATTGCAGCACAGTATCAAGATGCTGGTGCCGCATGTTTATCTGTCCTGACCGATGTGGACTTTTTTCAGGGTGCAGATGAAAATATTCAGATTGCCCGTTCGCATTGTGACCTGCCGGCGCTGCGCAAAGATTTCCTGATCGATCCTTATGGAGTCATTGAAGCACGTGCCTTAGATGCAGATTGTATTTTACTGATTGTGGCATGTCTGTCAGATCAGCAACTGGAAGAAATGTCGAAGACTGCTTTTGAGCATAATTTAGATGTTTTAGTTGAAGTACATGATGAAGCTGAACTGGAACGTGCGCTGAAACTTTCAGATCGCTGCTTGCTGGGTGTGAATAACCGTAATTTAAAAACCTTCGATGTCGATTTAGATACCTCGATTCGTTTAAAGAACTTACTCGATCCCTCTCGCCTGTTAGTCACTGAAAGTGGTATTGCTACCCCTGCCGATGTGGCGATGATGCAACAGCATGATATTCATGCCTTTCTGGTCGGTGAAAGTTTTATGAAACAGCCTCGACCTGATCATGCATTCCGTAACCTGTTTGGTGAGCCTGAATCGGTTTAACTATTGACTAGTTTAATACTTAGACCAAGCCCAATCTCAGGATTGGGCTTTTTTATTTTCAGGATTGATAAGAAAAGAAATAGCATCATGTGAATTCATAAATACCGAGACATGCCATGCAAGCAATTCATTTCTCCTTTATCTATTTTCAGACTATAATTCTGTTAAATTCCGCATCTCCCTTGTTTTTACATTATGAGTAAACACGATTCTTCATTATCTAAAGATCAGTACAACCTGCTGAAATCTTTTAAGAAGCAAATTACACAGCCACATACCCCTGCGGTTGTTGCTGCACCCGTTGAAAAGACTGTCGAGCAAGAAGCTTTAGAAGAACTGGAATTATTCCGCAAGCAAATGCAGGGCGTGCAAAAAATTGAATCGGGAAATACCGTTCAATTGGACAAACCGCGCAAGAAAAAACCGGATGCACAAGTCCTGGCAAAGCGTGCAGCGGCGACTGGCCCGATGGAAACAGATGCCATGGCATTATCGGACACGCAGGCCATGCTCAATCCTGTCGGGAGTCAGGCCAACTTGAGCTATCGCATTGCCACCTTGCAGCATAAAGTGTTTGAAGACTTAAAAGCCGGCAATTTACGCTGGTTTGAAGCTGTGGATCTGCATGGCTGTACCGTGGAAGAAGCGCGTCAGGCGGTGCTACAAATTATCCAGATCGCCAAAGATGAAAACCAGAACGTGATTAAGATCGTACACGGTAAAGGCCCGGAAGCGATTTTAAAAACCTATGTGAATGGTTGGCTGCGTCAGCATCGCGATGTTTTGGCTTTTGTCAGTGCGCCTGAAAAACAAGGCGGTACTGGTGCAGTTCTGGTTCTGCTAAAACGTGCAGAAAAGAATCCAAAGTTTAAACAGTAACCGGTTTTCGCCTCAAAACAAGGCATTGTAAAAGTTTTCTGCTACAATGCCGTCCTTGTTCATTCTCAGTTTAAGTGAATACGTCATATGACTATGCAGCAATCCTACGCAAACATTCTTACTGCCGTTGGCGAAGATCTCAATCGCCCTGGTCTCAAAGATACGCCTGTGCGTGCTGCCAAAGCATTTTCATATTTAACCTCGGGTTATAGTCAAACACTTGAAGAAGTCACCAACAAAGCGGTCTTTCCTTCCGACAACCGTGAAATGGTGCTGGTCAAAAACATCGAATTCTATTCCTTATGTGAACATCATTTATTGCCATTTTATGGCCGTGTCCATATCGCCTATTTACCAGAAGGTCATGTCTTGGGCCTGTCCAAATTTGCCCGTATTACTGAAATGTTTGCGCGTCGTTTGCAAATCCAGGAAAACTTGACCCAGCAAATTGCAGAAGCAGTGGCGGAAATCACCAAAGCACGTGGTGTCGCCGTGATGATTGATTCTGCACATATGTGCATGATGATGCGTGGTGTGGGCAAACAGGAATCGACCACACGTACAGTCTCTTTTATTGGTGATTTTAAAACTGATAAAGAAACCCGCCGTGAGTTTTTAAGTGCAGTGCCAGAAAGCTACTAAGCCTTAAAAGCCAATTATTTAAAGCCTCGATCATTCGGGGTTTTTTTAATTTCTTATAAACTGCTCTGGTCAGAGAATATCGATATCACAGCTGCTGTTGACCAAATTTGCATTCGTTATACTTGCAGCTAAACAATTGCTGCTTATCTTTGCAACAAGCCTACATTTAGATACATGATAAAGTTTTAATCCAGTTAGTCCTCGCTTAAAGTAAATTGACGTTGATATACAGCAAACAGCTTTATATCTTTCTGCTTGATTTTTAATGACAAGGAAAATGACCATGGCGAATAGCAAAAACAATCAGGACAAAGACAGCAAAAAATCTGCAAAAACTGCTAAAAAGACGCAAGATGAAAAACTGAAGAAGTCGAACAAAAGCAGTGACAAGGACAGCGATCGCAAAGTCAGCAAAAAAGCTGAAAGCGCTAAATCTAAAGCAGCATCTTCTAAAAAAGAGAATGCCAGTAAAGATGAAAAAGTAAAGGCGAAGAAAAGTGCGAGTTCTAAAGGCAGCGATAAAGCCAAAGACCTGAAAACATCTTCAGCGAAAAAACCGGCTAAAGCGAAAAGCAGCAATAAGAGCAAAGATGAAGACAGCAAGACGAAAAAATCTTCTTCAAAAAAATCAGCACCGGCCAAAAAGCAGTCAAGCACTTCGTCCAAGAGCAAGTCTGATAAAGCCAAAACCTCGAAGACCAGTTCGAAAAAGTCAAAGTAAAATCCAAGCCTCATGACTGGGGCTTTTCTTGATCCTGATCTCGGGTGAGTAGATCAGTAGAATTATTTTATATTTTTTAGTGTGTTCTTTATTGGGTGATATCTACTCTTCTAAATATAAGGCAAAGATATGAGTCCAGCAGCCAAAAATCCGCCGCCAAAACGTCAGTCACGGGTGGTGTCGAATAGTTTTGATTATTCTCTGGACTTCGAAAAGATTAATTTTCGCAAACGGCCCGAGTTGTACCGAATTGGCCGAGGAGAACAAGGCGTATTATTGGTGGAGCCTTATAAATCTGAAATTCTGCCGCACTGGCGCTTTGCGGATGAAGAAAAAGCCCAAGCCAGCAGTGACAAAATTTATCAGCTATTCCTAGCTTATTTAAAACAAGATGATTTTATCGGTGCGGACATGGCACGCAAGTTTTTACAGATGGGTTATACCCGTGCCCGCCGTTACGCCAACCATAAAGGTGGGAAAAAATATGATGGGCCGGTTCCGCAAGATAAGAAAGGCTTAAGCGGCGCACATGGCCGTTCAGAATTGCCACGCAGCCACGAAGATCCGGTCAAAGCAGCGGCCGCCGACATTTTTAAACAAAAATGGAATGATGCGAAAAACCATCCAGACTATATTCAGCAAAAGCGAAAATTTCAGGAATTTATCCAGCAACATACGGCAGAGGAATAAAACTTTTAAGCTAGCTGGATCATTGCTGCCCTACCGGATTTGAGGGCGACTGTGCCATATAGACCCGGTTACGACCGGTATTTTTCGCCATATACAGTGCGGCATCCGCAGCATCCAAAAATCGCTGATAATCCGGATGCCCGTCATAGAGCGTACATCCAATACTGATCGTGATTTTAAACTGTTGTCCTTGCGCGGTTTTAATCATGCCATTTTCAACATATTTACGAATACTTTCGGCAATACTTAAGGCACGTTGTTTATCTGTATCGACCAGCAACAATAAGAATTCTTCCCCACCGACCCGGAAGGCATAATCACTGCCCTGACTGTATTTTTGCAGCGCTTCGGCAATAAATTTAAGTGCCAGATCACCTGCGGCATGTCCAAATTTATCATTGATACTTTTAAAGAAATCGGCATCCATCGCAAGTAAAGACAAAGGTGTATGATTTTTACGGGAAAAAGTGATTTCACGGGAAATCACCGTATTTAAATAACGGCGATTTAACAACTGGGTCAATGAATCATTGCCTGATTCAATATATTCCGCAACCTGAAATAACTGATCGACCAGCAGTTGAATTTCACGGTTTAAGTCACGGATTTGTTGAATCAGCCCCAAGACATTATTTTTATCCGTACAATCCATGATGGTCTGATTAATTGCATCAATCTGATAAATCCGCTCAATGATTAAATCGACCTGGTCCGAACCGGTAAAAGCATAAGAGGCTTTATGGATAAACCATAAACCGAACTCGGATTTGGACAACATCGGATGCTTTAAATTGTCAGGGCTCGAAAAGACCTTAAACATCAGTTCATTTTCCCAGTCCAGCAATGAGCTGCGCTGTTTGTCTTTTTGTACCGCTACATCCTGCATGGCTGAAAAAACACGGTAACTGTGTTTGATTTCCTGATTCATGGCTGTTTTGGCTTCATAAGAACGGCACATGATTTCTGTGGCAAAGCCCATGATTTGCACAATATAACTGCAGGCGGTCAACATGCTGTTTTGAGAAGATGCTTGCAACAGTTCAAAAACCTTGCGTTCAATTTCGCGAACACCACGCATGATTAACCAAGAAGGGATACCGACCCGGGCATGTACATGTCCAACCATCGCCTGCTTTTGTACGGCTTGCACATAACTCTTGTTGATCGGTACGCTAAAACTTTCTGACAGCCATTGAATCAGGGTATTACGCAAACGCTGCTGAACCATCTGGTCGGTCAGGAACTGGGCCGATTCTTTTTCTAAGAGCATATTCTTATAGAATTCTTCGACCAGAATAACAGAATGTTCCTGAACAAAATGAAATGCATGCAATAGATCATCTGCTGAATAATTCTGACAGATCTGCCTCCATTGTTCGGCCAGCATTGCCATGCATTCATTATTCATACGCCCCATTCCCCAAAACACTGCAATTTGCACTAACATTATGTGACAAATATAACAAAATTCGGGTGCATTAACTAAAATATCGACAAGATTATTCCAATTATACTGATCGATGATTCACAGGAAAAGTTTCGTAAACTAGCCCTTAAAATATATAAGCCGTTTAAAAATAACGGATCAGGCCCAAACTCCATTGATCCCAGTCTTTCGCCTGTTGTTGCTGATATTCCCAAGACAATCGAACCGCATTCTGTGCAGTAAAGGCATATTGCAATTGGGTATTTAGCTTCAGATGCCAGCGATGCGAATCTTCCCAATAAGGCAGTTCCACTTGCACCAGACTGTTGATCTGATCAGTCCAGATATTCTGGCAGCCCAAAGTTGGCCCTGCTCCTACGCGCCAACCCTGATCGAGCGCCTTGCCCGCCTGAACGTGAGTTTGCATTTGTGCATAGCACAAATGTTCGCGGCTCGCATTTGCCCAGCTATAGCCCGCTTGGGTCTTAAAACCGGCGACGCCATGCTGTTGCTCTTCGCTAAACTGGCCATGACGGTCTAAGGCTTCCTGTGTCCAGCCCAGATTAAAACCCCAAGATAAGGGCGTATTAAATGGATTAATCGGGTTATAGGAATTGACGGCCAGTAAATCCAGATGTTCCAGTTTGAGTTCACTATTACGATATTGTAATGCCCCATCCAGAAACAGCAGTTGTGTGCCGGTACGCAAACCACCCTGTGGATCGATTAAATCATGATAGGCATACCGATGCCCAAGCTGAACAAAGGATTCACCCTGAACCTGTCCGGCCTCAAAACTGATATTTCGTGCATGATGACTTTGTACTGGATCTGTTTTCGGACGCTCAGGTGCTTGACGCTGTTTCTCGATAGCCAGCTGACTTCTTAAGCCCAATAACTTGCGAAAACGTGGCTGGGCAAAGGACTCATCTACTTTCTGTCTGAGAAAATCCAGATATAGATGATCATAGGCCATTTCCAGCACTTTGGCCTGATCCTCTGCCGGATAAGTTTGCAACATTGAAGGCATGGTACCTGTTTCTGCATAAGCCAGCTGATGAGCCTTTTTTGCCAAAGCTTTGCCATGCTGTCTAGATTGAGCCAGCAACTGTGTTTCCAGGGCAGGACGATAAACTTTCTGTTTGATCAAGCCCTGCTGTTCTACCACTTTCAAGGTTTCGATCGGAATGGCAGTCGAATTAAACTGTTTTTGTAGATTCAACTCAGGACGCACCAGATCGAATAGCCCCAGCAGGCGATAAGCACAATTATCATTGATAAAATAATAAGGGAAACTCACCTTTTGCATTTCCCAAAGATGCTGCACCAGAAACCGGGTCTCTTGCGGCGTTAAATTTAATTCATATTCCCATAAATCCCGGCTTTCAAAGTCGCCATATTCTTTGACCTTGCGATAATACGGCATCAGGGAATATTCACCCGGATATTGTCCGGTCAGTCCTTTCCAGGCAAATGACCAGTTGTCATTGCCGTCGACGGTTGCGGCATAGTTGACGGCATAGGAAATCAGGTTGAGCTGCTGTTGATCTTTGGGATCTAGACGCAACAAGGTATGCCCGAACATCGAACTGGGATTGCCCATAAAATCTGTGGCATAAATCAGCGTGGCCTGATAGGGCTTGACCTCAGCAATCCATCGATCAAAATCCGGACAACTCACTTCAGGCAATTGCTGTTCGGAAATATCCAGCTGCTGCATTAACCAGCTGCTTCGGGCCGGAAACTTGCAACGGATGGACTGATTCGGTTCTGTACTGCCAAATAAGGCCTGAATATTATGCTGTATTTCTTTTTTGAGATCAGTCTTTCCCTGCTCTGCCAGAAAATAGCCTGAATAATCGACCTCGCTGTGGCCTTTAGAATTGGCATACATCAGACGCTGCCAGGTGGTGCTCTGATCTAGGCGTTTGCTTTTGGCCTGATCGAGATAATGCTGGATATCTGGATTAATTTCGTTTGCAAAACTTAAGGGACTGAAGGCCAGACCCAACATGAAGAACGCATATTTCATTCAGTTAACTTATTCTCGTCAATTTCTTTGAGTCATAAGAAAAACCCTGCCAGAGCAGCAGGGTTTTCAAAGTGCGGATCAGATGTAAGATTTCAATACTTCATCTTTGGCCATCACTGTTTGTAATGAACTCAGAACTTGAAGGGTATTCTGGTTTTGTTCGGAATAGATTTCAGAAAAATTCTGCTTGGAAATGTTAAAAAAATGGCCTTTGTCTTCAGATTTGATATTCAGAAGTTCAGCCAGAACATTCAGGCTTTCACCTTCACCCACTGCCATATCACGCGCCAGTGCTTCAGCATTTTCATTGGTAAAAGTCACCACTTGAGCGGTGACTGTTCCACCCTGGCTACAACCCAAAGTACCAAACGTGATCCCGAGCCATTGATTCGTGAAAAGAACGTTGGTGGTACCTGCTAAAAGTTTAGGAATAATACCAGTCTGACCGGCCCACACCTGACTTCCGATACCACAGCCGACATCTCGGTCAGCCATCGCCATACTTGAACCAGTCGCTAATACTGCCGCCAGCATAATTTTTTTCAACATACTTATTCTCCAGTTATTCTCATGCAATCTTTGTTATTACTCTCATTATGTAATTTGACTTACACACTCAGCAGAGTAGCGATAAGTCAGGTTTGGCGCAATCGAAAAAATGCATGCTTTACATAAACATAACCTGAATAATTCCATTACTCTTTCAGCGTCCAGTCGCCATGTAAATTGCGCTGCCCTAAAATCTTCAGTACCAAGACCAGACTCAGCAATAACAACAAATACCAGGACCCGAGTTTGCCCCAGCCCACCATATGCCATTGTTCAATCTGACTTGGATAGAGCCAGATCTGATAAAAGGTACTGATGTTCTCGGCAATCCAGATGATAAAGGCCAGCAGCAGCAAGATCGGTAACATTGGCAACTGAAAAGCGTGCTGATTCAACTGAAAACGAATTTTAGTTTTCCAGAACATCAGCACGCTCCAGACAAATAAAAGCATGCGATAGTCAGGAATAAAAAACTTGCTCATAAAGTTGATATAAGACAACACCGCCAGCAGCAACATATGGCGAAAGCCTGGCAACTTTTCAAATGAGACCTGATATAAACGCAAGGAACGCGCAAAAAAACTGCCGACCGCAGAATACATAAAACCGGCAAATAAAGGCACGGTCATAATTTTAAAGATTGCCGGTTGTGGATAATACCAGGAGGCAATCGCAGGATGGGTCAGAAAGATTTCCATCACCATGGCCATGAGATGAAACAGCGCAATCACTTTGGCTTCGGCCCAGGATTCCAGTTTGGTATAAAGCAGCAGCACCTGAATGAGCAGGGCAAAAAATAACAGATAGTCATAACGGTAAAAACCGTAAAACAGATCACTGCCCATGGCAGCAGTGAGTGCAAACGCCAGCAGGAGTAGAATCCCAAATAAGGCAGCCGAAGCTGCCTTATAGGTAAATTCAAACCCTGATTTGAATAGATCGATCAAGGTTTAAATCCTAAAGATATTTAGCACTATACTCATGTACGGTATCAATAAAGGCTTTTGGATTGGCTGGATCGACCCACTGGGTAATGCCGTGGCCGAGGTTTGCTACATAACCGGTTTTTTCACCATTGGCATAAGCATCATCCAGCATGGCTTTGGTCGCCTTAATAATAGTTTCCGATGAACCATATAAAGTCGCAGGATCCAGGTTACCCTGAAGCGCAGCACGACCCGCAACGGTTTGACGTGCTACATCCAGTGGTGTGGTCCAGTCCAGACCAAAGGCATCTGCGCCTGTAGCGATCATCGGTTCTAACCACTGACCGCCACCTTTGGTAAACAGAATTACTGGAATCTTGCGGCCATCTTTTTCACGGTGCAAGCCAGCAACAATCTTCTTCATATAGTTGAGCGAAAATTCGATATATTCACGATGCGCCAGTGCGCCGCCCCAACTATCAAAAATCTGTACCGCTTGTGCACCTGCATCAATCTGCGCATTCAAATAATCAATCACGGCATCGGCTAGACGCTCCAGCAAAGCATGCAGCACTTCAGGCTGTGCATACATCATATTTTTGGTGAAGCGGAAATCCTTGCTTGAACCGCCTTCTACCATATAAGTCGCCAAGGTCCACGGACTGCCAGAGAAACCGATCAGAGGAACCTGGCCACCCAAGGCCGAACGAATGGTCGACACTGCATTCATCACATAATCCAGATCCGATTTTGCATTAAAGGCCGGCAGATTTGCGACATCCTGCTCGGTACGGACGGTTTTATGAAATTTAGGCCCTTCACCCACTTCAAAATACAATCCTAAACCTAAAGCATCAGGCACTGTCAAAATGTCAGAGAACAAAATCGCGGCGTCCAGATCATAACGGCGTAAAGGCTGTAAGGTCACTTCACAGGCCAGTTCAGTATTTTTGCAAAGAGAAAGGAAATCTCCTGCCTGAGCACGCGTTGCGCGATATTCTGGTAAATAACGGCCCGCCTGACGCATCATCCATACCGGAGTGGCATCTACAGGTTCACGCAACAAGGCGCGCAGAAAACGATCATTTTTTAAGGTCGTCATTTACTTTCCTATCTATCTTTGATATTCGCCATATCATAACAAAAAGGTTGTATTTTTAATAACTTCTGCTGACTTTAAAAACCGATCAGCTTAAGCGACCAAATGTGATGTTTTACACAAAACAACTACTGCATCTCCACATTTTTTCTGTAATACTTATAGTGTTTTTTCACATTTTTAAAGAAATAATTTTAAGGTTGATTTACATGTTCGTTCGCACAATGCTCGCTGTGAGTTTAGGTTGCATTTTCGCAGGTACTGTTTTTGCTGCGTCTACTGCTGAACAACCATTGAACCCGCAAGTTGTTACCGATGTTTCAGTCCAGGATCCAATTGATCCACTCGCGACTGAAGCTTCAGCCGCCCAAGCACCGGCTGAAGCCAAAATTACGGCGCAAGAACAACAAGACTTAAATCAGGCCTCTGAAGCACTGAATGAGCTACAAGATACCGAAGACCAATCTGCTGATATTGGTGCAGCGCCAAATACCAAGGCCCCGACGAACTCTGCTGCGACCAAAGCTTCGTGGACTTTAGACGGCTTAAACAATGCCCAGTGGTATGAAAACATTGGTGCAGGTCAATTTCCGGTCTACGCACGTGCACATGTCATGCTCAACAATGCCCACGCTTCACCGGGTGCGATTGATGGTACCAGCGGCAAGAACACACTGAAAGCAATTGCCTCTTTCCAGCAAATGAATGGCATCAAGCCAAATGGCGTACTGACGCAGGAAACCTGGGACAAACTGGTGGCACGTCAGGGTTCCAAGCCGACCTTTGTAGAGTACACCATTACTGAAAAAGATCTGGCAGGACCATTTGCCAAATCGATTCCTTCAGATTATGCGCTACAGGCGAAAATGAAAGGTTTGTACTACACCAGCGCATCTGAAATGCTCAGTGAAAAGTTCCATATGGATGAAAACTTCCTGAAGAAGTTGAATCCAGGTGCTAATTTTAACAAAGTCGGCCAAAAGATTCTGGTGACCAATGTTCGTAATGAGCTACCAGAAGGTATTCACTTGATTGTTGCACATAAAGGTGCCAAACAACTGTACTTATTTAACAGTAAAAATCAAATGATCGGCTCATTCCCTGCCAGTATCGGCAATACCAGTACGCCTTCACCAACGGGCACTTATAAAATCACCGGCGTTGCACCAAATCCTTGGTATAGCTACTCGCCAAGTAACTTTGTTCAAGGTAAAAACACCAAACCACTGTCTCTACCACCAGGTCCAAACGGCCCGGTCGGTAATGTCTGGATTGGTCTCAACAAAAAATCATTTGGTATTCACGGCACACCGAATCCGTCCATGATTTCTAAATCCTATTCACACGGTTGTATCCGTCTGACCAACTGGGATGCCAATGATCTTGGCCGTAAAGTCAAATCTGGCGTAACTGTTCGTTTCTTAGAATAATGATCCGTAAAATGCTTTGAATAAAATGGCCCGCTTTTCAGTGGGCTTTTTTATGACTTGATTTTAAGCTGATATATCGTTGCAAAAATGCAATGATATGTCGCCTATTTGAGATTTTTTTGAGCTTAAAACAACAGTATGATGATCTCAAGTTGAAAATAAGATCGAGATGAAATCATGAAGGCTTTTCTACATCCTAGCGAAAATCGTGGTCATGTAAAAATGGGCTGGCTGGAGTCTAAGCACAGCTTCTCATTTGGTAACTGGTATGATCCCAAGTATATGGGGATCAGTGCCTTACGTGTTATTAATGATGATTTAATCGATGGGCATCAGGGTTTTGGAACCCATCCCCATGACAATATGGAAATCCTGACCTGCGTACTGAAAGGCACCATTACTCATCAGGACAGCATGGGCAATCATGGCGGTATTGCTGCGGGTGAATGGCAGCTCATGAGTGCCGGAACAGGTATTCGCCATAGTGAAATGAATCAGGGCGATGAGCGGGTACATTTACTGCAAATCTGGATTATTCCCAATGAACAGGATGCCAAACCGAATTATCAGCAAATTCGTCTGGATCCGCATGAGCAGCCTAACCATTGGCATTTAATTTGTGGACCGAATGGCAATGCGCCGATGCATATTCGTCAGAATGCTGAAGTCAAAACTGCGGTAATTCAGCAAGGTCAAAGTTTGCAAGTGCAGGCCACCCAGCAGATCAATTATATTCATGTAGTTTCTGGCACTGTGCAGATTGCAGAACATAGAGTTGAGGCGGGTGGTGCAATTGCTTTTCTGGATGACTCAGCGATTCAAGCCATCGATGATGCGCAAGTGATCTGGTTTGATTTACCAGAAGTGCCTCACTAAGTTTTAAGGCTCTCACCCATCATGGCTATTAATCACTTTGATGAATAGCCATTTTTTATGAATCGAGAATAAAAGCAGACAGAAGCTTTATCAGAAGATAATTTTTTAAAAACAGCTATAAAAATCACACCAATTCACATCAGTTTTTTACTTAAAATTCTGGCATTTCAGGCGAAGATGAAGCTGATTCATTTCTATTGAATGAACGCATCGCGAATGGCTGATCTGGTCATGGTCTTATATGGGATTCAACGTCTATCCAGCTTTGTATTGATTTTAAATAAACCAAAGAGCAACGCTTATGAACCAGATTTTAGAAATTCAGAATCACCAGCAACATGCTCTGCATTTTTTACTAGCGTTTTTAAAACAACAAAACTATCAGTTCACAGCCATTACCCCGTTGTCGCATCAACGGATTTTAGATCGTAAAAGAAACGAGAAAAATCAGGAAATAACCCTGCAGGATATATTTGGCTGGAATCTGGAATTTAGCAAAACCGATCTTGATCCGGTTCTTTTTTCCTTGCTGGCAAAACAGCAACTTCTACAGGTTCAGGATGAGCAATACACCAGTCTGGTCAGAGTCGCTTCACTGGAAGGTGAACTCTTTATTCACTCTTCCTTTCCGACCACACAACAGGATGCTGTTTTTTTTGGTCCCGATACTTATCGCTTTGTCTATCATCTCAAGCAATATCTAGCCACCGAACCTCGCCCTTTCAAACTGGCTGCTGAAATATGCTGTGGCACCTCTGCTGCTGCCATCAGTATCGCCAAATACTTTCCGGATCATGAGGAAATCTTTGTAGCAGATCTAAACCCCAAAGCCTTGCTCTATAGTCAGCTCAACATTGATTTTTCGGGTTTTGCTTCAATCTCTCCTGTACAGAGCAATTTATTTTCCAATCTTGAAGGTCAGTTTGACCTGATTTTTGCCAATCCACCTTATTTAATTGATCCTGAGCAACGGCAATATCGACACGGAGGTAATGAGCTCGATGGCAATGAATTATCTTTTAAAATTATAAAACAAGGCCTGCAAAGGCTAAATTCAGGCGGCCGTTTATTTTTATATACCGGCGCTACCATCACACGAAATGGCAATCGATTTTTACAGTATCTGCAAGACCTGATGCAGCAGCATCAAAATATTCACTGGTCTTATGAGGAAATTGATCCGGATATTTTTGGTGAAGAATTAGAGCAACCTGCTTATCAGCATGTGGAAAGAATTGCTCTGGCTCTGATTAAGATTGAAGTATGCGATTGAAGAATATCTGTTTATAAATTATCGACTTTTTAAATATCGAACCTCTTTAAGATCCGTTTATTTTAAATCATTCTGTAAAATTCATCAGCAATAAAAAACCCCAATCTTTCGATTGGGGTTTTTAAAATTTGGCGGAAGCGGTGAGATTCGAACTCACGGAGGACTCACACCCTCGTCGGTTTTCAAGACCGGTGCATTAAACCGCTCTGCCACGCTTCCATGGGCGCAATAATACGGCGCTTTTATGTAACTGACAAGTGAAAGTTACAGTGAATCTGATTAACTGCATATAGTTTCATCAAATCCCTACAATTTGGCGGCCAATTCGGCTCCTTCACGAATGGCACGCTTGGCATCCAGCTCGGCAGCCAGTTTAGCCCCACCAATAATATGATATTGTGCCAAGGTATTTTCCCCGGCAAGTGGCATCAAATCTTTTACCGACTCCTGTCCTGCACACACCACAATACTATCCACACGCAATAATTGAGCGTGGCCATCCACCTCAATCCATAAGCCTTCATCGGTAACAGATTTATATTGCACACCGCGCAACATGCGCACCGCGTGTTTTTTTAATTGGGCACGATGTACCCAGCCTGAAGTCTTGCCTAGGCCTGTGCCAAGCGGTGTCTTTTTACGTTGTAATAAATAAATTTCACGAATAGGTGCTTCAATTTCTGCACCTTGCATGCCGCCTTCACTGACATAATTTGGATTCGGGTCTACACCCCATTCACGTTTCCATTCATTCACTGGTTGCGGCTGTACCTGATGCGGCGGCTTTAACAAAAACTCGGACACATCAAAACCAATACCGCCTGCACCAATGACTGCAACACGATCTCCGACTGGCGCACCGCGTAGTACTTCTGCATAAGACAAGACTTGCGGTGCCTGACTGCCTTCGATCTTAAGCGCTCGCGGCACGACACCAGTCGCGACAATGACTTCATCAAAACCTTCACGTTCCAGCTGTTCACGGTTCACTTGGGTATTTAATCGCACATCAACGCCGGTTTTTTCCAATTGGACTTTAAAATAACGAATCGTTTCGTGAAACTCTTCTTTCCCCGGAATGACTTTAGCCAGATTAAACTGTCCACCCACTTCATGACTGGCCTCAAACAGCGTCACATCATGCCCGCGACTGGCTGCGACTGTGGCCGCAGACAGCCCTGCAACACCACCACCGACCACTGCAATACTTTTGGCTTTTTTGGTTTTGACATAGACCAGTTCGGTTTCATAGCCGGCACGTGGATTGACCAGACAGGTTGCGCGCTGGTTTTTAAAGGTATGATCCAGACAGGCCTGATTACAGGCAATACAGGTATTGATTTCATCAACACGATTGGTCGCGGTTTTATTGACCCAGAAGGCATCTGCCAAGAATGGACGTGCCATCTGCACCATGTCTGCCTGGCCGGAAGCCAGAATTTCTTCAGCAGTATCTGGCATATTGATCCGGTTCGATGCAATGACCGGCACCGCCACGTGCTTTTTCACTTCAGCGGTATAATCGACAAAAGCTGCACGCGGTACAGAAGTCACAATGGTGGGAATACGTGCTTCATGCCAGCCAATACCGGTATTGAGTAAAGTAATCCCCGCCTTTTCCAAAGCTTTAGCCACGGTAATCACATCTTGCATGGTATTGCCATCATGTACCAGATCCAGAAGCGACAAACGGAAACAGATAATAAATTTTTCGCCAATTTCCTCACGAATCGCTTTGACAATTTCTACGGCAAAACGCATCCGGTTTTCGATCGGGCCACCCCAACGGTCAGCACGCTGATTGACATGCCGGCTTAAAAACTGATTCAGCAAATAGCCTTCAGAACCCATGATTTCTACGCCATCATAGCCGGCTTTTTTTGCAATACTGGCCGTTCTGACATAATCCTGAATGGTATTCAGAATCTGTTTATCTGACATTTCACGTGGTTTAAAGGGAGAAATCGGCGACTTGATCGGGCTGGCCGAGACCACAAAAGGCTGATAGCCATAACGTCCGGCATGCAGAATCTGCAACAGAATTTTGGCACCATGCTTATGCACTGCATGCGTCACCAAACGATGCGGCGCAATGTCCCCCAAAGTATTCATGGTACCGCCCGCCGGTAACAACCAGCCTTGACGGTTGGGCGATATTCCACCCGTAATCAGCAGACCTGCGCCACCCTTTGCACGCTCACCAAAATACGCAGCCAGTTTGGGATAATTATAAAAACGATCTTCTAGGCCAGTATGCATCGACCCCATCACCACCCGGTTCTTAATGGTGGTAAAACCCAAATGCAGTGGCTTTAAAATGTTGGCATAGCGCGTCGTAGTCATAACAAATCCCTGATTATATTTGGCTGAGCAAGTCATTCCCTTACTTTAACTGATTTTCAGTGGCTTTTTATGACCCGGAGTTCAGCATTTTCAGGCACAAATATCAATCTTTAGAAGAGGATCACTTTCTATTTGGCGGATTAATCCTGCCATTGTCGCGCGCTAGATTTCCATAATGCAATCACGCCCAATACTGTACCAATCGGAAAACTCAGGAGCATCAGGATGGCCATAATTCTGGATAAAGTCCGTCCTGAACCATTGCCCTGTTTGACTTTGATGCTGGCCTGTATATTAAAAAATACCAGGCCGCCTAAAAGCAGCAGCACCATACCTAAACTCAGCGTAGAAATACTGGCTTGCTGATATTCCAGATATAAAAATACCAGTGTACTAAAACCAATCAGACCGGCATAAATCCCATGCAACAGTGCCAGCGTTTCATTCTTGGTTTTAGGATTTAAATTAGGTAAAGGTGGGATGCGAGTCGCCATGCTTTTATTCCTGTTTTATCTGATTTTTAACTTTATTCGGCTGAATATAGCGAATTTTTACTTTTTTAGCAGGATTCTGCTCAAAATCGTGCGATTTATGATTATTTAAGCCTATTGAATATAGATTTTAAAACGAGTTTTTCTTTTCTAAAGCAAACCTAAATAAATTAATGATACAATTGAGACAATATGTATTTTTTCAGGCCACCAATTCTGGCGTGCCTATTTCATATCATTAGGATGAACAATGTCTGATAATGCAACTATCTTGCAGAATGTCCCAGTAGGTAAAAAAGTTGGTATTGCCTTCTCTGGTGGTCTAGATACTTCTGCTGCTCTTTTGTGGATGAAACAAAAAGGCGCTGAACCTTATGCTTACACAGCGAACTTGGGTCAGCCAGACGAAGACGATTACGATGCGATTCCAAAAAAAGCTGAAGCTTATGGCGCAGTAAAAGCACGCTTAATCGACTGCCGTTTACAGCTTGCATTAGAAGGCATTGCTGCAATTCAATGTGGCGCGTTCCACATTTCAACTGGCGGTGTTCCTTACTTTAATACGACTCCTCTTGGTCGTGCTGTTACAGGTACCATGCTTGTCACTGCCATGAAAGAAGATGACGTCAATATTTGGGGTGACGGTTCTACTTACAAAGGTAACGACATTGAACGTTTTTACCGTTATGGTTTGTTGACCAACCCTGCGCTTAAAATTTACAAGCCTTGGCTAGACCAAACCTTTATCGATGAGCTTGGCGGCCGTGCAGAAATGTCGCAGTTCCTGATCGACAACGGTTTTGACTATAAAATGTCAAAAGAAAAAGCCTACTCAACAGATTCAAACATGTTGGGTGCGACCCATGAAGCCAAAGATCTTGAATACCTGAATGCGGGCATCAAAATCGTGGATCCAATCATGGGCGTTGCCTTCTGGAAAGATGACGTAGAAGTTAAAGCTGAAGAAGTATCGATTACTTTTGAAGAAGGTTTCCCTGTTGCGATCAACGGTCAACGTATCGAAGATCCAGTTGAATTCATTCTTGAAGCAAACCGTATCGGTGGCCGTCATGGTCTAGGTATGTCGGATCAAATCGAAAACCGTATTATCGAAGCAAAATCTCGCGGTATTTATGAAGCTCCGGGTATGGCGCTGCTTCATATTGCTTACGAGCGTCTTGTGACCGGTATTCATAACGAAGATACCATCGAACAATACCGCATCAACGGTTTACGTTTAGGCCGTTTGTTGTACCAAGGCCGTTGGTTCGATTCTCAAGCGCTGATGTTGCGTGAAACTTCACAGCGTTGGGTGGCTAAAGCCGTGACCGGTACTGTGACTTTAGAACTGCGTCGTGGTAATGATTACACCATCATGAACACTGAGTCGCCTAACCTGACCTATGAAGCTGAGCGCTTGACCATGGAGAAAGGTGATTCTATGTTCTCTCCAATGGATCGTATTGGTCAGTTGACCATGCGTAATCTGGACATTACCGATACCCGCGCAAAACTTGGCATCTATACAGAAACTGGTTTGCTTGCAGTGGGTACAGCATCTGCAGTGCCACAACTGAAAGACAAAAACTAAGTTTTGTTTTTGTTAAAAAACCGCTCTTGATGAGCGGTTTTTTTATGGATAGTTGTTCTTGATGTTTAAAGCATCGAGCCATTGGCGGTATCTGAGTTGACGGAACGAAGTGATTGATAATAAATCTGATTGCGCCCAAGCTGCTTGGCACGATACAATGCCTGATCTGCAATTCCCAATAATATATCTTTATCAGTATCTGTTTCACCACGATAGACGGTAATGCCTAAACTGATAGTGATATGTTTCGCAACCGAGGATTTTTCATGTGGAATTTCCAGACGGTCAATCGCCTTAAAAATATTTGAAGCCACCGCATAAGCACCATGTGCATCCGTTTCTGGCAAAAGTACAACAAATTCTTCCCCGCCATAACGCGCGACAAAGTCCATATGACGGATCGCATTCTTGATGGTTTTGGCAATAGTCGAAATGACATCATCACCTTTCTGATGCCCATAAAAATCATTGTAATTCTTAAAGAAATCTACATCGATAAACAGAATCGCCAATGCCGTTTCTTCACGGCGTGCACGTTCGAAATGGACCTCCAGCGTCTCATCAAAGGTACGTCGATTGGAAATCTTGGTCAGCTCATCATACTGACTCAAATGTAATAATTCGTTGGTATGAATACGCTGAATTTGCTCACTGATTCTGGCGCGAATGCTATAGAGAAAAATCACACGCTCACGGGCAAAAATCATATGGCTAATCACATAACCCAGCAAGCAACTCCCAATTAAAATCCGGCCAAAAACCATAGGACTAAATTCAACTGACAGACTAAACAATACAAGAATAGTAGTTGCCGCGGCGACCAGTCCGGTGACCAGCATCTGTACAGGCTTAATACCGGTCAGGATATAACCCAGAATATAAATAATGGTGACGATTGCCATCGACTGATGTTGTAACGCTGGGGTTTTAACCAACATCGTGATACAGGAAATCGACACCAGCATCCAGAATATCAGCAGCCTTGAAGCTTGCGGAAAAAAGCGCTTGATCTTGGGTAAACAGGAAAACATATAAAAGAGAATTAATGACATACCGCCATTCAGTAGCCCGAACATAGACAGCACAAAATCATGCACGAAATATTCTTTACTGATAATCCAGTAATCTGTGGGGATCATCACCACCAGAAAAATAAAATAAGCCAATACCCCACCCCAAACATATTTTTCGACATGTTTGCGGGCACGTTCCAGATTTTTTGTCCAGAATTCCTGTTCCAGATGTTGAGGGAAAACCGGGCCTACACGCTGACTTTGGCGTGTAATTAATTCTTCTATGTTTTCCTTGTCATCTTGTAATTTCGCTAAACTGTACTTGTATTCCATTGCAAGTATTTATGTAATTTTTTTAGTAATTTTAAAATAACATACTTTTTCAAATTAATTTATAGATATCCCTTATTTTGTAGCCCTTTCTCATTACCATTTTTGCTATAGATGGATTATCATTTGTTTTATTTGTTCGACTGAATTTGCCTTGAATACGATTACGATTCTCCAGCCAGATGATTGGCACGTTCACCTGCGTGATGGTTTAGCACTTCAACGTACTGTTCCCGATTTAGCCAGACAGTTTTCTCGCGCAATCTGTATGCCGAATCTGGTACCACCCGTTAAAACCGTTGAAGAGGCCAATGCCTATCGTGAACGCATCATGGCGCACGTACCTGAAGGGATAAATTTCGACCCGCGTATGGTGCTGTATTTCACAGACAACACCCCGGCAAGTGAAGTTAAAAAGATCAAAGAATCTGCGCATGTCAATGCCATCAAGCTCTATCCTGCGGGTGCAACCACCAATTCTGATAGTGGTGTCAGCGACATGAGCAAAGTGTATGGCGTAATTGAGCAGCTTGAAGAGCATCAGGTACCTTTATTGCTGCACGGTGAAGTGACACATAATCATGTCGATATTTTTGACCGTGAAAAGCGCTTCCTGGACGAAGTCCTCGCACCCTTGCTCAGACAGTTCCCTAAGCTGAAACTGGTGTTAGAACACATTACTACCAGCGAAGCAGCAAACTTTGTGCTTGAGCAAGACCGTAATGTCGCTGCAACCATTACGCCGCAACATTTATTGTTCAACCGCAATGACATGCTGGTGGGTGGCATCAAGCCGCATTTCTACTGCTTGCCAATATTAAAACGTCAAACCCATCAGCAAACCTTGCTGGAAGTGGCGACTAGTGGCAATCCTAAATTTTTCCTAGGCACGGACAGCGCACCACATTCAAAAAATGCAAAAGAAAATGCGTGTGGCTGTGCAGGGTGTTATAGTGCGCCGACTGCCATTGAGCTGTATGCTCAGGCATTTGATCAAGTGGGTAAAATTGAACGTCTGGAAGGTTTTGCCAGCCACTTTGGTGCAGACTTCTATGGCCTGCCACGTAATACCAGTACCATTACACTGGTTAAAGAAGATCAAGTAATCCCTGAAAGTTTAGACTATTTGGATGGTGAACAGATTATTCCGCTCTATGCGGGTAAAACCATTCAATGGAGAAAAGTGTGACAAATGAAACCCTCCCAATCATTGGTCAACGTTTTCGTGGATTCTTACCTGTAGTTGTCGATGTCGAGACGGCAGGTTTTAATGCACAGACTGATGCATTGCTGGAAATTGCGGCCATTCCGATTGTTTATAATGAGGATGGCCAATTTGTGCCGGGCCAAGCTTACCATGCACATATCAATCCTTTTGAAGGGGCCAACCTCGATCGCAGGTCACTGGAATTCATCGGCATTGATCCGTCAAATCCGATGCGGATTGCCATGGCTGAAGATGAAAAAACCGCATTAAAGCGTATTTTCAAATCGGTCAATGACGTGCGCCGTCAGCAAAACTGTACCCATGCGGTTTTGGTGGGTCACAATGCACATTTCGATTTAGGTTTTGTTCAGGCAGCAATTGCCCGTACCGGCACCAAAAACCAGAACCCGTTCCATAGTTTTTCTGTGTTTGACACGGTGACCTTGAGTGCGGTGATGTTTGGTCAAACCGTACTGGCGAAATCCTGTATTCAGGCCGGGATCGATTTTGATGGAAAAGAAGCTCACTCTGCGTTATATGACACACAGAAGACGGCTGAACTGTTTTGCTATATTTTAAACAAACTCGCGCCTCACCTGCTTGACACTCTGGTGGCGGATCAATAAGATACCGCCATCTTCTAAACGTCCCTATCGTCTAGAGGCCTAGGACATCGCCCTTTCACGGCGGTAACCGGGGTTCGAATCCCCGTAGGGACGCCATCTATTTTCCTCTCTTTTCATATTTTTATTTTTCAGCGACTTAAGCTGCTTAAATCTTACACATTTAAAGCCCAATTAATGCAAATAATTCTCATTACTATTGATTGTAGCAATCAAGTTAATGATAATCGCTTTCATTATCTTTCAAAGATTTAACCTTCTCATGCGTTTTGCCTACTCTTCACTTTCACTTGCTATATTGGCAGCTTTATCAACCTCTAGTTTCGCAGAAGAATCCAGTTATCAAGAATCTGTCCCCAATAAGGCAACGCTTAAGTTCAACACGATTATTGTCGAAGCTCAGCAAGGAAATGAAGTTGGGAAAACGATTTATAGCAAAGAAGATTTAGCAAAAACGCCGAATAGCTCAAAGAATATAACTGATTTTTTAAAGGTGAATCCGAATGTGCAGTTTAGCCAATCACAGTTAGCAGCAGGCTCACAAGGTGAACTTAAACCCTCTGAAATTTCTATCAATGGTGCTCAAACCTTCCAAAATAATTTTATTGTGAATGGCGTATCCAATAACCTATTAATTAACCCTGCTGATGGTCCAAGTAACTACAATACATTTAGCACTGGCTCTCAAGCGATGGCTGTCAATACAGACTTACTGTGTGATTTGGAAGTACTCGACAGCAATGTTTCTGCTGAATATGGTCAGTTTACCGGTGGCGTGGTCAATGCAAAGACCTGTGCACCACAAACTGAAATCGGAAAGATTCATGGTACTGTCACATATGATTACACAGAAAGTGACTGGGCTCGCTTTAATGCTGTTAGCCCATTAGAAGAAGAGCTCTTTGAAGAGCCGACTGAAGCCTATCAAAAGGAATATACCAAACAAGGTTTAAGTGCCAATATTTATGGCAAGCTTTCAGAGCAATGGGGGTTTAATAGTTATGCATCAAAACGTAAATCTATTATTCCTGTAATGAGTGGTTTTGATGACCCGAAAAAAATTGATCAAGAACGCAGTAATACCAACATTGGTTCAACCTTCTTCTATAACCCAAGCGAGACAGTGAAAGCTAAATTTGGATTTGATTATGCTTTACTTGACAGCTTGAATTATGCTGAAAGCCGTCGCAACTCAGCCAGTACGCTTGACACAGAAACGACAACAGTGTTTTCAGAGTTAGAACACCACATAGGATCTGTAATATTAACGCATAAACTCAACTTCCAAAGTGCTGATAATGTCCGAAACTCAGAAAACAACTATGGTTTTATTTGGCATTATGCTGAAGGCAGTAAAGATTGGACCGACTCAAAAACCGTATCTGAAGGTACGCTTTTTGGTCAGCTAGAACAAAATCAAACTGCGCTCAACTACGACTTAAAAGCAGCCTTTGATCCATTCAAAATTGGTATGACTCAGCATAAGATTACAGCGGGTACAGGATACACTCATGCAGAAGTGGATTGGAAACGTGCCTCTGATGTATATATGTCAAATGTTTCAGCTGTCAATATGAAAAATTTAGCTAACAATACCTGTTTAGCTGATGATGCTTTATGCGATGCGACACCCACGATTCAAGGTTGGACAGGACAATATGTCGCTGCAGGTTCATTGTATAAAGCTGGACAATTCTCTGCTCAACAAGACCGCTTCAATGCTTTCCTTGAAGACAACATTCAATGGAACGATCAATTATCGACCCGAGTAGGTGTCCGTGCCGACTACGACTCTTTAAGCGGTAATTTCAATATTGCTCCACGTAGTTCCGTGTCTTATAAGCCCTTTGCGAATGACAAACTGCAATTTTTAGCAGGCTGGAATCGTTACTATGGTCAGCAAACATTAGGCACCGAACTCAACGATGGTATTGGTGAGTTGATGTATAAATTCTCACGTGAGAATCCGCAGGCGGACTGGGTCACATCTGCAACGAACTCAGCAAATGCCACACGTCGCTCTGACCTAGACACACCATTTAGTGATGAAACTGTTTTGGGTATCAACACCCAATTACATTCTTGGGATTTAGGTCTTAAGTGGGTGAATCGCAAATACCAAGATGAAATTTCACGTACCCACACCGATATCCCAAAAGATGGTTTCAACTTCTCTTATGAATATAGCAATGATGGTCATGGTGAAGCCGACATCTACACACTCACATTAAAAAATCGTGAAGCTTTGAAATTCGCTAGTACACAGCATTTCATTGCTTTTGGTTTTGACTATAGCGATGTATTCCGCAGTTATACCGATTATACCGACAAATTCATAACCGCAGATCAAGATGAACTCGTGTCCTATAACGGTAAAATTATGCATTGGTCAGAGCGTCCTGCACAAAACTTCAACCAACCATGGACTGCCCGTGTAAATTGGGATATTGCTTTCGATCACGCACCAGTAAAACTCTCAAACTTCTTTAGCTATAAAGACAGTTACGACGATATGATCACAGTGACCAGTAAAGATGACAAAGTAGAATATGAAGGTAATCTTCTTGATACTTATATTGCTTCTGAAATTAAACCTAAATTTATCTGGGATATGCGTACAACTTATGATTGGAAACTTTCAAAAGATTTACATGCAATCTTTGGTTTAACTATTAACAATGTAACTAACCGCACCAACACGTATACCACCAAATCAACAATCGCAAGCAAACCAAGAGTTATGACTGAAATCGGCCGCCAGTTTATCGCCGATGTCACTTTCAAATTCTAAGTTTTATAGAGAGCACTCCGGTGCTCTTTTTAATTTGCTTAGGCTATAATTAATGCAATTTCGTACTTTGTCTATGTGCCATGTTAAAAAAGATCTTACTGGTTTTACTGATTTTAGCTCCTTCACTGCTTTATCTTTATATCGTGAACCGTGAAGAGAAAGTAGAAACACCTGTCGAGCAGACTGCTCCTGCGCATAACTCGACAGAATACCAAACACCCGATCATTAAAATCTGGCTGTTTTAAACTCCTGCCAGCCGCGGGAGTTTCATTTTCCGCCTAAATGACGAGCAAATAAGCCCAATCATTCGACTTATTTAAGCCCTCAATAAAATTAATGCATTACTCCTGTTTAATGTTTGAACTTTTAGCGCTTTTTTATATAAAAGCCTTTTGACAAAAACCAATTGAGTCCTTAATATACGCATCACCTCGCAACGTCCCTATCGTCTAGAGGCCTAGGACATCGCCCTTTCACGGCGGTAACCGGGGTTCGAATCCCCGTAGGGACGCCATCTATTGATCGCATACGATCAAGCCTTATTCAAAATTATTATTAATACATTGCAGATTTGTAGTTTTTCACTACAATAACTCGCTTCATTCTTCTGATTTTTTTCAACTCCTATGCACTCATCTCCGAATGATGCTACGCATCAGGGCAATTCTGCGCCTTTAAAACGCGCTATGAGTACTCGACATCTGGTCATGATTTCGCTTGGTGGCGCAATCGGAACAGGCCTATTTTTAGGGTCGGGTGAAGTCATTGCACAAACGGGGCCTGTAGGTGCCATTATTGCTTATCTCCTGGGCGGCATTATCGCTTACATGGTTATGCTCTGTCTGGGCGAACTTGCTGTTCATATGCCAGAATCTGGTTCATTTGGTGCTTATGCCAAACGTTATATTGGACCGGGTACAGGCTATACCATCACTTGGTTATACTGGCTGACCTGGTCTGTCACTCTGGGAACCGAATTTACTGCAGCCGCCTTGCTGATGCAGGAATGGTTCCCGGATATTTCCATGTGGTTATGGACCATTATTTTTGGTGTCTTTGTATTTAGCTTAAATATGATTTCGACCAAATGGTTTGCCGAATCCGAATTCTGGTTGGCACTGGTGAAAGTAGTCACTGTTGTTGCCTTTATTGTTTTGGGCTTACTGGCCATCTTTGGTGTTTTGGGCTATCAGGGCTACGAAGCTGCGCCTCTATTTACCAACCTGACGGCCCAGGGCTGGTTCCCTGAAGGTCTATTCCCGATTTTTGCGACCATGCTGATCGTGAACTTTGCCTTTTCGGGTACAGAGCTGATTGGTGTTGCGGCGGGTGAAACTGAAGATCCTGCGAAAAATGTCCCTAAAGCCATTAATACTGCAATTTTCCGCTTATTAATTTTCTTTGTGGGGACGATTATCGTGGTGACGGCCTTACTCCCGCATCAGGAAGCTGGCTTGGCAGCTGAAGGTGTCAGTAGCAGTCCATTCGTAACAGTATTCCAGCACATCGGTATTCCTTATGCTGAAGACATCATCCGCTTTGTGATTATCACTGCGTTACTTTCTGCTGCCAACTCGGGCTTATTTGCCGCTTCTCGTATGATGTGGTCATTGTCCTACAGCAAACAGTTACCTGCCGTATTCTCAAGACTCAATGCTCGCGGTGTACCGTATATTGCAGTCATGGTGACCATGCTCGGTGCATTGCCAGGCCTGCTGTCTGAACAGTTTGCGCCAGAAACCATCTTTACCAACCTACTGGGCATTGCGGCGTTTACCATGGTGGTGGTCTGGATGAGTATTTGTTTAAGTCAGTTCAACTTCCGCCGGCAGTGGTATAAACAGGGTCGCACGGTCAAAGAACTGGGCTTTGCAGCACCATTGTTTCCGATTGTGCCGATTTTAGGCTTCGTGTTCTGTTTTATTACCTGTGTCAGTATGGTCTTTGATCCATCAATGCGCATCAGCTTCTTTGGCTGTCTGCTGTTTATTGCAGCCTGCTATGCCAGTTATTATACGTTCTACCATAACAAGTCTTAAGCATCAGCTTTAAAAGAGCGACTTCGGTCGCTCTTTTTTGTCTATACTGATTGTATATTGAGCAGCTTCAATGGTGCGTCGATGAAAATTGTATTTATTCACGGCATGAACAAGCAACAGTATACGGCGCCTTCATTACGCCAACATTGGCTGCATCTTCTCAAAAGAGGCCTCAGAAATAACCCGCAACAGCAAGCCCGTTTTAGCTATTTAAAACGGCATATCCGTATCCCTTTTTATGGTGATTTACTCTCTCGACATCATTTGCATAATCTACTCAATGCCAGCACCTTAATGCCGCAGCAATGGCCGCATTTCCCTTTTCTACATCCGGCACAGCGGCAAGCCGTACCACCAACCAATCAATGCAGATATCAAGTTTGTGATGTGCCCCAGTTAAATCCAGATAAGACACTCAACTTTGATCAAAAGCTGAATTTTATTACAGCATTAAGCAAAGATATTGCCTTGCGGGATTTTGCGGTACTCATTAATTATTTCCCCAGTTTACACGCCAGTTTTTTGCATAAGTTCCTGCTGGAAACCTATCTTTATTTGGCCAATCCGACTTTTATGCAGGAAGTTCATCGGCGCATTCATCATCAACTGCATAGCAGCAAACCACAGATTCTGGTGGCACATTCGCTGGGCAGCGTGATCGCCTATAATTATTTGCTTCAACATCCAGAACTGAATATCCAGCGTTTTATTACCCTCGGATCACCACTGGCATTTCGTGTCATTCAGGCGCATCTTCCGCAACCAATGATAAGACCTGCTGCAATTTCAGGCGATTGGATAAATTTCTATTCACATGATGATTTTCTCACAGCATTCCCCCTCTCAGAAAGCCCTTTTAATTTTCAGCCAGCCATTATCAATCAGGAAATTCGCACGTTTGTGCAACGCCCACACGATATTGCGGGTTATTTACAGCACCCACAGGTATTAACCGCGATGCTGGAATTGCTCAAAAATCCGGCTTAATTCAGGTAATTTTCCAGTATACCCATCAGATTGTTTTAAAATTACGCACTCAATCCAGAAAATCAATTTTTTTATAGAAATGCGTTTGACACCCCCCTGTTTTCACCCTATTATACGCCCACCTCTGAAACGTCCCTATCGTCTAGAGGCCTAGGACATCGCCCTTTCACGGCGGTAACCGGGGTTCGAATCCCCGTAGGGACGCCAATTTTCAGAAGTACATTTTATTAAGTCCCTATCGTCTAGAGGCCTAGGACATCGCCCTTTCACGGCGGTAACCGGGGTTCGAATCCCCGTAGGGACGCCATTACTTCCAGCTAAAAGTAAGGGTTTTAAAATTGATCTTCTGTACTGTCCCTATCGTCTAGAGGCCTAGGACATCGCCCTTTCACGGCGGTAACCGGGGTTCGAATCCCCGTAGGGACGCCATATTCGAGATGGCAACATCTCAACAAAAAAGCCCGGGCATTGCGACTTGGGCTTTTTTGCATTCTGAATATTTAAATATAATTTTTTACCACTCATTAAAATATGCTCTTCGTTACATAGGCTGCCATGTAATTCATATTTTACAATTTGCATTCTTTTAACATTTCTATTCATATAAATATCCGTTCATTTTCATTTAAAGCAATACACCAATAAATTAGAACAAAAATTCAACATCTAGACGTCAAGTCGCACGTTAAGGTAACTGAAGAGATATCTGCAAGGATCAGATTATGTTCGTCAGCACAGAGTTAAGTTTGCCTTTATCGCCAAATAATAATCATAATTATCAATTTAAAAGCTTTAAGGATTGGGTCGACTTTTTTCAAGATACTGAAATCTCGACGAATACCAAAACCGAACAAGCTGAATCTTATTTGAGTGATCTGATTAAAAAACTGAATATAGAAGCACTTGAATGGCTGGATCAACCGGCACAAGTTGAACAGCATCTTTTAGAACAACATCATCAAATTTGTGCCAAGTTTCAGGCTTATCTGGGACGGCGTAAACAGCATCAGGCCCGGGAGTATTTCCCAACGGTTTCACATGCTTTCGAATTTCTATCCAAGGTTGCACCGGTTAAACTGGTCGATGGTTCCTGGTTATATTCCACCGTACATAACTGCAATCAACCCAAGCTGAAAGATTTGATCTATATCTATCTGGAAGAACTGGGTCTGGGACATCCACGTGCCAATCATGTCACCATGTATCAGCACCTGTTAAGTCACTATGAGCTGAACAGTTATGCCGAACAACTGGATGCCAGTTATTATGAGCAGGCCGCGGTACAGTTAGCACTGGCTTATGCGCCGGCCAAATACTTGCCTCTGGTGATTGGTTTTAATCTCGGCTATGAACAGTTGCCGCTGCATCTACTCATTACCAATTACGAATTGGCTGAACTCGGGATTGATCCCCATTATTTCAATGTGCATATTACGATTGATAATGCCCACAATGGCCATGCACAAAAATCCCTGCAAGCCTTTATCCAGCATTATGAGAATGCGGAAGATCCAGAGACCTATCTTGATTTGATCAAGCAAGGCTATCTGCTCAATGACATCGGTAAAAGTTCTTCCCAGATTGTAAGAGAGCTGGATATTGAGCGCATGGCCTTAAAAGTATTCCAGAACAAGGCACTGATTGGCCAATATATTCATAATCAAAAATGTCAGTTTAGTGGCAAAACCATCAATGACTGGTTATCTGATTCGGCACAAATTTTCAAGTTCCTGAACGTGCTGATTGAGAAAGGCTGGATTATTAAAGATGCTCCTGTTGAACAGAGCCGTTTCTGGAAAATGATTGATCATCCTGAAGGTAAAATGTTTGGTGTGTTTAATGCAACTGAAAAACAGATCATTAAAGACTGGATTCAGGGGGCAACTTTAGCAACTCGGCTGTCTTCACGTAGCGCAGCGCCGTCTCAGGCGAAAGTTGAACCTGCTTTAAGCCGTATGGATCAACAGCGTTTAAATCAGTTAAAAAATCGCTTTATGCGCTGTGAAGGTGCGGAACAGAAAATTGACTTGCTGATTCCCTATACTTCACCGCATATGCATCATACTGAAGTGGGTTTATGGGCAACCCGTCAACTGGGACAGTTATTATTTCCTTTCCAGACCCAGGCGATGCATTATTCTTAACTATGTGATGAATAAAAAACCGGGCATTCTAATTGCCCGGTTTTTTTATGCTTAGATGATAAATTTAAGCCGATTTACGTGAATTCAACTGCCCTTTAATTACGGCTTTAACATTGCCTTTGAGGTAGTTCAAAAAGACTTTTAACGGTGACAGTTTTGGATTCGGCTGTTTGCCTTTGGCAATTTCCTTAAACTGCGCGGCATACCAGATAATTTCCATAATCGCCATTTTGTCAACCAGCGGAATACCGGTTTTAATTTTCTCAACCGCATAACGTACATCTTGCCCTGCAATCAAACGATCACCCAGATCCGGCTCTACCGCAAAAGGTCGGGCGATGCCAACAAAATCACACGCACCACTGTCGAGTGCAGCATTCATGCCGTCGACGGTTCTAAAGCCACCGGTCACCATGATATTGCAATTGACTTCCTGACGGATCTTTTCGGCAAAATCGAGGAAATAGGCTTCACGGGCAATGGTTGAAGCTTTGCGTTTGTCTTCTTTTACACCAGCCATGGCAGGCGCTTCATAACTACCGCCGGATACTTCAATGATATCAATCCCGGCTGCATCCATCGCCTTAAAGACATAGATCACATCTTCTTCACTCATACCACCGCGCTGAAAGTCAGCGGAATTCAGTTTGACTGAAATAATGAAATTTTCTGAGCTTGCAGCACGGACAGCCTGATAGGTTTCCAGCAGAAAACGGGTACGGTTTTCAATACTGCCACCCCATTGATCCTGACGCTTATTGGTCAGCGGTGACAGAAACTGGCTAATCAGATAACCATGTGCCCCATGCAACTGGACGCCTTCAAAACCGGCCTTTTCACAAATTTGCGCTGAAGTGGCAAAACGCTGGATAATCTCCAGAATTTCAGTTTCAGTCAGCGCACGTGGTGTGCCGAAGCTGACGGCCAATGCCGGACTAAAAGGTACGGCCGACGGCGCAACTGTTTCTTTATTTAAGCCTTTGGGACACTGACGACCCGGATGTGATAACTGCACCAACTGTACCATACCCTGCTGCTTGCCCACTTCCGCCCAGACTTTAAGCTGCTCCAGATCACGCTCGGTTTCTACCACCACCACGCCCGGCTCATTTTTGGCACGAAAGTCCACCATGACATTGCCAGTAATGGCACAGCCCAGTCCACCTTTGGCCCAGGCTTCATACAACTTGAAATGTGCCTGATTGGGCTGGCCGGCATCATTGGCCAGCGCCTCACTCATAGCGCCTTTAATAATACGGTTTTTGAAATTGGTATGACGAATTTGAATGGAATCGGCCAATTGGGTCATGATCTGTCCTGATATTACTTTTATTTTGTATTCGTTTATAACGCAAGTCAGGATAATTGACAATTCAACTTGTCAAATTTACACAATTTTCATCTGCTTATTTTTACGATGATTAAAAAGTTTCGTGATTTATTGTCTTGGATCAAAAGCATCACGCACTGCTTCGCCAATATACATCAGCAAACTCAGCACAATGGCCAGACTAAAGAAAGCTGATAAAGCCAGCCACGGCGCATTTAAATTATTTTTGGCTTGCAGCAACAGCTCTCCTAAAGAGGCTGTTTCCGGTGGTAGCCCATAGCCTAAAAAATCCAGAGCCGTCAGTGCGGTAATATTGGCAGTCAGCATAAAGGGAAGTTGTGACAGACTTGAACCGATGACATTCGGCAATATATGCCTGAACATGATTCGCCCATCTCCTGCACCCATACTTCGTGCCGCCCAGACGTATTCCAGATTGCGTGCACGCAGAAATTCAGCCCGTACCATGCTCACCAGAGTGGTCCAGCCAAACAACAGCATGATCAGAAATAGCCAGTAAATATTGGGACTAAACAGACTGACCAGCACCATGACCATAAACAGCATCGGCAAACTGCTCCAGACTTCAAGCAGGCGTTGCCCGATCAGGTCGATCCAGCCGCCATAATAGCCCTGCACAGCCCCCAGCAAAACTCCAATCGCCGCCGACAATAAAGTCAGTGCAAAACCAAATAAGAGTGAAACCCTCAAGCCATACAGAATCCGCGCCAGCACATCACGACCCTGATCATCTGTTCCGAGCCAGTTTTGTGTACTTGGTGGCGAAGGCACCGGAACAGCCAGTTCCAGATTCGGGCTTTGATATGAAAATGGAATGATTGGCCAGATCGCCCAGCCTTTTTCTGCAATTAACTGTTGAACGGCAGGATCTTTATACTCGGCTTCGGTTTCAAATACACCGCCAAACGCCGTTTCCGGATAAGATTTTAAGATAGGCAAATACACTGCATGATCATATTTCACCAGCAAGGGCTTATCATTGGCAATCAGTTCTGCGCCCAAGGACATGATAAAAATAAGGCCAAACATAATAAAACAGCCAAATCCCAGCTTGTGCTGCTTAAAGCGTTGCCAGCCTAATTGCATCAAGGACGACATTAGGAGGATCCCCGACGTGAACTGAAATGAATCCGTGGGTCGATCAGTTGATACAGCAAATCGCTTAATAATCGCAATATCAGACCAAGCAAAGTAAAGATAAACAGAGTACCGAAAATCACCGGATAGTCGCGCTGGATGATCGCCTCAAAACCCAAAACACCTAAACCATCGAGATTAAATATAATCTCAATAAACAGGTTGCCGACGAAAAACACCCCAATTAATACTTCTGGCAAACCTGCGATCAACACTAACATCGCATTTCGAAACACATGCCGATATAGCACTGCATTTTCATTTAGACCTTTGGCCCGCGCAGCCAGAACATATTGCTTACTCAGCTCTTCCACAAAAGAAAATTTCACCAGATAAGTCAAACTGGCAAATCCACCCAGCACCATGGCCAACAATGGCAATGCCATATGCCAGAAATAATCCTGAATTTTCCCGAAAAATGAGAGTTCGGCAAAATTTTCAGAGCTGAGTCCCTGTAAGGGAAACCATTGCAGAAAAGATCCACCGGCAAAAAATACAATCAGTAAAATCGCAAAAATAAAGGCTGGAATGGCATAGCCCACCGCCAGCATTAAAGAGGTGATCTGATCAAAAACACTGCCATGTTTTCTGGCTTTGCCGATGCCTAAAGGGATAGACACCAGATAGATGATTAAGGTACTCCACAGACCTAAAGACAGCGATACCGGTAGTTTTTCCCAGATCAGATCAGTCACAGCCTTGTCTTTAAAAAAACTAGTGCCCAGATCAAACTGGGCATAGCGCCTTAACATGTCCCAAAAGCGGATATGGGCAGGCTGATCAAAACCATATTGAATATTGATCTGCTCGATCATCTCAGGGGTGAGGCCTTGCTGCCCCTGATACTGTAATCCGGTATGTGTCAAGCCATTGACCTGTTGTGCCTGATAAATCGCTTGTTCCACCGGCCCACCCGGTGCCAGCTGGATCACCATAAAGTTAATCAGCAAAATGATCAGCAAGGTTGGAATCATCAGCAACAGACGCTTGAGTATATAAGTGCTCATGGCACTCCCTGATAGGCTTGGAGCTTAATGTTGTTTGAAATAATTGGCCACACGTTGAGCCTTTGCCGCATCGACCCACCAGTAGTCAATGCCCGCGGAGAGCTTAGGTTTAAGCTTGGGCTGCTGATACATGTTCCAGTAAGCATACCAGTATTCACCCGTACCATAAGTCGGAATATGATAATAACCTGCCCGCAGCAAACGGTCTAAAGCTCGGGTACTGTCAATCACCTGCTCCCGGTTCTGCGCCTGAATTACTTGCTTAATCACCGCATCAATAGCAGGATTCTGAATACCGGCATAATTATAGTTACCGACCTGCTTGGCAGCCTGACTGCTCCAGAACTGTTTTTGTTCCTGCCCCGGTGTCAGGGACTGTGGCATGCTGTCGACAATCATATCAAACTGGTAATTTCGTAGCCGTTCATAATACTGCGCGGTTTCGACCATACGAATATTCGCCTGAATCCCCAAACGTTTTAAATGACGTAAATAAGGCATCAGATGACGCTGCTGTTCCACCTGATGCAGCAAAAATTCAATCTTGACCGCTTGACCGGAAGCATTGACCAACTGCCCCTGTTGATAACGATAACCGGCTTTTAACAGCAATTGACGGGCTTTTAATAAATTCTGCCGGTTAAACCCTGAGGCATCGGATTGAGGATATTGCCAGTCCTGAAGTACAGCCTGACGCTGAACCGGATGAAGCTTCTGCAAATGAGGCTTTAAAATTTGCAGCTCTTGGGCACTCGGCCGTCCACGAGAAGCCAGCTCGCTATTGGAAAAAAAGCTGTTCAGACGTTGATATTCACCATAGAACATGGCTTTATTCAGCCATTCAAAATCGTAAGCGAAACTTAAGGCCTGACGGAAGCGAATATCGGCAAAGGGCTGACGCCGCGTATTAAAGACCAGACTCTGGGTCGGGACCGGATTTTGATGCCGAAAACGATAACGTTTGACTTGTCCTTGCCGAACCGCAGGAAATTGATAATCCCTGATCCAGCGATTGACCTGTTTTTCCTCATGCAAAGTAAATTGGCCCGATTTAAAGGCTTCGAACTTGATTTCCGGACTACGATAATAACGATACTGGATCCGGTCAAAATTATAACGACCGCGATTCACCAATAGATCTTTTCCCCAGTATTGAGGATTGCGCTGATACGAAATACTGCGGCCGGGATCTATGCGTTCAATCACATAGGGCCCTGAACCCAGAATCGGTTTCAGCGTCAGGTCTTTAAAATCACGCCCTTGCCATTGCCGTTTAGAATAAATGGGCATCTGCGCGACAATCATGGCCATTTCCGGATTATGCCCGGATTTAAAATGCATTTTGATTTTTAAAGCTGACAGTACTTCCAGCTTATTTAAATCTGCCAGATACATTTGCAAGCCAAAATTGGACTGGGTCTGATAAAGCTCAAAGCTATATTTGACATCTTCCGCAGTTACGGGCTGACCATTGCTAAAGCGCGCTTTCGGATTTAAATGGAAAATGATAAAGGTAGTTTTCTTGGGGTCAAAACTGACTTTTTCCGCCAGCAAGGGATAATACACCCCGGGCTCATCCAGTGATTTCGACAGCAAACTGTCAAAAATATAGTTGATCCCTTCAGTGACATTGCCTTTGCCATTCATGCTATTTAAATTATCAAAGCTGCCATCGGCCGCCAAAATCAGTGCACCACCTTTGGGGGCTTGCGAATTGGCATAAGGTAAGGATTGCAGATGGCTATATTTCGGTGGGCTATGTAGCGCAATATAAGGTGTGGTGATCAGGGCTGCCCAACTGGTATTCATTACCAGCGGGACAACCATGCTTAAAACAAATAAACTAAAAAATCTCACGATGAATGAATTAGTTTGGCACTTTAATCACATCCCCAATACGTAATTGTGTATTCGGTTTGAGATCATTCATTTCCGCCAGTTGATTGCTGTTCATGCCGTAACGTGAGGCCAGACCGATCAAGGTATCGCCGCGTTTGACTTTATAATCAGTCACCAGTTTTGGAATCTGGATGGTTTGACTGACACGCAATCCGGCACGTGGACTGAGATTATTTAACTCGGCCAGTTCAGTGACCGTAATTCCTAAACGGCTGGCAATCGCATTCAGGGATTCGCCTGACTTGACGCTATAAGATTCAGTTGCTCTAGAAGACACAGGCCTAGCTGCCACTTTCACGTCTTCTGCTTTTTTATCCGTCGGAATATCACCCACAATTTTTAAACGCTGACCAATACGGACGTTGCCATTGGCATTCAGGCCATTTAAATCGGCCAGATACTTGACCTGAAGATGATACTGACGCGCAATAGAACTTAAAGTTTCCCCGGATTTCACCACATGCGAATCGGATTTCACATGTTTCGATACCGTTTCCGCCACAGACTCACGCACGGGTTCAGCTGCCTCACCCGTCAGCTTTAAACGCTGACCGACGCGCAGGCCGGCATGACGAGAAATAGCATTTAGACTCGCCACCTGATCCATCGACAGATTGTATTTTGCGGCAATGCCGGTCAAGGTATCGCCCGATTGAACTGTATAAGTTTCAGGCACCTGACTGCCGGCCGGAATCTTGATGGTCTGGCCTATACGTAAACCACTATTGGCAGCAAAACCATTTAAAGCTGCCAGCTCAGACACACTGAGCTTGCTTTGACTGGCAATGCTATACAGGGTTTCACCACGTTTGACCTGATAATTTTCAGTGGCTGTCTGATCAACTTTAACATTTTCAAATGTCTGTTCAGTCTTTTGGGTCGATGCGGTCAGTGCTTCAACTTCCTGAAGTGGCACATTGATTTTCTGTCCCACCATCAAACTGCTACCCGCAGTTAAACCTGAGGTGAATGACGCCAGTTCAGCATTTGACAGTCCATAACGATCGGCAATCAGTTTCAGATATTCACCGCGCTTGACTGTATAGGATTTGGTTTGAACTTTGGCAGCTTCAGCTTTTTTAGCATCTTCTACTTTGGCTTTAGATGCAGCCGTTTCTTTCAGCGACAGCTTCTGACCGACAAATAAACCACTGTTGGTACTTAAACCATTAAAATCAGCCAGCTGTTTGAGACTTAAACCAAACTGGCTTGCCACACTGGTTAGAGAATCATTGGCCTGAACCACATAAGATTCCGGCTTTTCTTTGGCTTTGGTTTGTTCCTGCACCGGCTTGGCATCATACAGATAAATCGTGGTGCCTACATATAGCGTAGAGTTTGGATCGATCTGGTTCCATTTCGCTACATCACGCCAGTTCACCCCATTTTTTGCTGCAATCAGTGCCAGATTATCCCCCGGTAAAACCTTATAGGTACTACGCTTGCCCTTAGGCGCGACCACCACCACTTCAGAATCAGTCTTGACGTAATTTTTACCCTGGTTCAACTGGGCTTCGATCGAAGTCGCTGTGGTATTGTCAGCAACTTCTTTCGGATAAGAGAAGCCTTTGGTAAGTTCCTTGCCTTGCTGCTCAGCCACAGACAGGCTGGTTTGAATAGCCGTCAGCTTGATTTTACCATCATAAGGATCGACAATTTCTGTGCCTGCCGGCGCCAGTGCTTTCAGCTCTTCAACTACCTGAGCCTGTTCTGCCGGTGTTGCAACAGGCTGCAGAACTTCATCCACAGTTTTGTTAGTTTCCTGCGCGGTAACGACCTGCTGAACTTGCTGACGCTCGGCTGCAGAAATCGGTGGTTCGACCTGAATCTGTTTCGCTGGCGCTGCCGGTGTCACTGCGACCGGAATACGTGGCGCACTTGGAATCGGCAAATCACTTTGGGCAGCAAAACTGGCCAAGGCAGATGAGCCTCTAGGCGTTGAAATCTTTTTCGTGGTCTGTGCCACTGTATTTGCCGTTGTCACCACAGGTGCAGTCGTTGCAGGCCGAGTACTGGCAAGAACGGGTGGAGTCTGTTTTGCCGGCGTAGTCGCTTTCGCATTTAATACGGGAGGCGCAGCTTTGGTCGGCACCACTGTGGTGGTGCTTTTCGGCAGGTTGCTGGCACTACTCGCAGATAATCCGCCGGAACCAGATAGTTTTTTCAGCTTTTCATCGACTGAAGGACTGAGGTCAGCAGGAATCAAAATACGACGCGGACTGGTAGGGTCAATATGATCACCACGATGCCCCGGGTTCAATTGATACAGCTCCGCACGGCTCAAACCGGTGATGGCTGCAATTTCATTTAAATTGGCCACGCCTACAGGCACTTCACGGAAATGCGGACGGTTGGCAATTGGTGGCAGGCTCACCCCATACTGACCTGGAGTTTTAATAATTTGTGCAACTGCCAGGAAACGTGGCACATAGCTCATGGTTTCTTGTGGCAATTTGAGTGACCAATAGTCGGTCGGCAGACCTGCTGCTTTATTG
The DNA here is from genome assembly GCF_013420435.1 of Acinetobacter sp. YH01008. NCBI lineage: Bacteria > Pseudomonadati > Pseudomonadota > Gammaproteobacteria > Moraxellales > Moraxellaceae > Acinetobacter > Acinetobacter sp. YH01008. Next base: position 26,519 of record NZ_VOYD01000004.1, on the reverse strand, counting down.
CGGTTAATCGCCTGCTGAATACGTCCCGGGCCGGCATTATAAGACGCCAGCGCCAGCTCCCAAGAACCAAACTGGTTATATAAACTGCCTAAAAACTCATAGGCTGCACGAGTCGATTCCACCACATCACGACGACCGTCGTATAAAGGGGTCTGTTTTAAACCATAAATACGGCCTGTGCTTGGAATAAACTGCCATAAACCTGCCGCTGCTGCACTACTGGTCGCTGCCGGGTCATAGGAACTTTCAATAATCGGTAATAGCGCCAGCTCGGTCGGCATACCACGGCGTTCTGCTTCTTTTACCGTGTAATATAAATAACGTGAGGCACGCGCACTTAAACGGTCCAGATAAGGCTGACGTGAAATAAACCAGCCGCGCTGGGCATCAATCCGCGGATTCCAGACACTTAAGTCCATCTTGAAACCTACGGTCATGCGTTTCCAGACATCACCATGTTTCAGAATCTGTAAACGGTCGCCTTCGACTGCACGCATATCCGTTGCAGAGAGTAAATCTTCGAGTCCATCCAGACTGCTGGCATCCAGATATTGTGATCCAACCTGCTTGCTTGATGCTGTTTGGGTCGCACTTTGTGTAGATGAACAGCCCGTCAGTCCTAGAGAAGCAAGTGCAGTTCCCAGTACAGAATATTTTAAAAATGTAGGTAATGTCGGCTGCCACAAAATTGCGGTTGGTTTATACATAAAGAAATCCAAACAACTCGTATATAAATTTATTTTTTAGATATGCCATTGTAGTGAAGCATGTCGAAGACTCAAGCCAATAATTTACCGCGATTTCACGTTAAATGTTACAAGAAATTAAAAAATCCCGGACATATAGATTGATCGACTGCATTTGCGCTATACAATAAGCCTTCCAGCTTGTTCTATTTTGATCGGATTTAATCTATGTCACACACTATCACACTTTATGTTGATGGCGCCTGTCGCGGCAACCCGGGTTTAGGCGGTTGGGGTGCGTACATTGTTAATGGCCAACAAGAACACAAAATTTGTGGCGGTGAAGACCATACCACCAATAACCGCATGGAACTGACGGCTGCCATCGAAGGCATTCTGTTCTGTGACAAACAGGATAAGCTGGTGATCTATACCGATTCCAATTATGTCAAACAAGGCATTACCGAATGGATTCACGGCTGGAAAAAGAAAAACTGGAAAGACGTCAAAAACCCTGACCTGTGGCAAAAACTGGATGCAGTCTGTCAGGGACGAGAGATTGAGTGGCACTGGATCAAGGGTCACGCCGGGCATGCCGGCAATGAAATGGCCGATCAGCTGGCCAATCAGGGCGCCGATGAAACCCTGAAAAAATCCAAGCAAAGCCCTTCAATATCTGAAGATAAAAAAAAATCTGAACCCGACTGGCTGCTAGATGATCCTTTTGGTCTGGATCTGGCCGAGAGCGAAGAAGAGCTGGACGATATGCAGGAAGAAGAAATCATTGAATTGAATGAAGTTGCCGACACCGAGCAAAGTGATCCAGCGCTTCAAGAGGTGGATGCAACCGTTGCCAATAGTTCGCAACTACATCCCCAGATTGTGATTACCCCCGCAACCTTACAATTGCATGGCCCGCGACAATTGATTCTGGATACCGAAACCACCGGTTTTTATTATCAGGATGGTGACCGGATTATTGAAGTTGGCGCGCTGGAAATGATCAACCGCAAACTGACCGGCAGCTCGATTCATATCTATATCAATCCGAAAACACCGGTCGGCGACTCGGTCAATGTCCACGGCATTACCGATGAGTTCCTGCAAGACAAACCGTTATTTGAGGAAATCTCTCAAGTATTGTTTGACTATTTGCACGGTGCCGAAATTATCGCGCATAACGCCAGCTTCGATATGAACTTCCTGGATATGGAATTCAAACGGGCAGGTTTTAAAGCCCTGTCCGAAGTTTGTGAAGTAACCGATACCCTGGCAATGGCCAAGTCCAAGCATCCGGGGCAGAAAAACTCGCTGGATGCCTTAGTGCGCCGCTACGAGATTCCAAAGCGTGACCGTACGTTCCACGGTGCCTTGCTCGATGCGGAAATCCTGTCTGATGTTTATCTGGCGATGACCGGTGGACAGGTATCTTTTGATATCGATGCTTTGTCTCATTCTGACGATCAGAACAACCGTTCAGGCATGGCCAGAGTTGAAATTGAACTGCCGGTGATTCTCCCCTCAGAACAAGAATTGCAGGAACATGAGAAATGGATCAAACAATTCGAAGAAAAACATGGAACTGCTTGCCTTTTCTCGAAATAAAATCTACATTTCCGAGCATGCTTTAGGTTAAAAACTACAGTTCTTCAGTTATAGTAAATACAAAGAGGTTCCGCAGCTTTAAGCGGAGCTCATATATAGATAATACTTCAGGAAAGGTGCAGATCCATGTCTTACCAAACCTCTATACATTTTGATCCAACAGCCTTACTGATAATAAAAAATGAGGTTGATAACTCGATCAAGTTAGTCGAATCAGCAGTAAGCACCTTGGTAGAAGATCAGACTTTACCTTTTGGCATTGATGATGCATTAAATCAGTTCGAACAATGTGCCCAGGTTCTGGCACTCATCGACATGTCCAGCCTGGCAAAAGTCGCTCATTATTCAGCAGAACTGATGCGCAAGATTATGGGGAACCCGGCACAGGTCAATACGCAGGACGTCATTGCCCTGAGTGAAGGCACCACCATGCTGAAACGCTATATCGAATTTATCTGCCTGCGTGAAGTAAAAATTCCACAGTTCCTGCTCGACACCCTGAACCGTCTGGAAATTGCGCTGGGTAAACCGCTCACCAGTGAAGGTCAGCATATTGAATCCCTGCTCGATCTGATCACGCCTGACTTTCAGTTACCACAAGCACCCGGTCTGGAAAAATCCAAATATGTTCAGCGCCTGTACAAGCTGTCCCTGAACAAGCTGCTTAAGCAGGAAGAAAGTGAACTGGATCTGCAGGCGATTAAACTGGTGGGGGCTTATCTGGCTGGGCTCGCTCAATCGCACACCAGCAAACAGTACTGGAATCTGGTTTTCATTGCATTCAGCAATATTGATCACTTGCTGATTAATGAGCCACGTCTGCGCACTCTGGTGAGTATCGAGCGCAACATGGCACAATATTTTGGCTCGCCGGACAGCTTCAAGGCTTCACTTGCAGACCTGGCCAATGTCCTGAGTCTGTGTATTAGCCAGGAAGATGATACTGCACAACATATCCGCAGTCAGCTCAATATTGGTGAAGACCTGCTGACCGATATGCAGTTACAGGTCTTTAGTCGCCACCTGTATGGTCCAGACTTTGAAACCATGCATACCATTAGCGAACTGGTGACCACAGAAATGGCGCAGATTCGTAATGACATCGAGTTTAACTATCAGAACATGAGTCCTGAAAAAACTCAGGAATTGCAGGCACAGCTCAATAATCTGGCCAACATCTTCAAAGTATTGAACCTGAATGAAGCCTATCATGACCTGAACCGTCAAGCTACTTCACTGAGCCAGACTGAAATCCTGAAAGATCCGGGTTTTGCCCAGCAGTTGATGAATGTGATCCTGTCTGCCATGAACTCGATTGGGGTACTGGAACGTCATCACACCTCGAGCCGTTTGCAGCTGCGCGTCAACAACATGAATATTTCTCTGGACCGCCTGGATGAAGCACATGCGGCTTTACTCACTGAAACCAAGGCCCTGATCGAGCTTTCCAGCCAGATTCTGAGCAACTATCTGCAAGATCAGGACTTGGCTGCACTCGAACCTGTGCCAGTACAATTCTGTGAAATTGGCGGGGCGATGCTGTTCCTGAATGCAGAACATGTTCGTACTGCATTCACCACCACTGCAGCATTCATCAAGAACCGTATTGATCTATCAATGGCATTAACGCCGGAAGAGATTCATCGTGCTCTGGATACTCTGGCAAGTGCCGACATGATGATTGATAACTTAAAGAACAAACAGCCTGTTTTACAGGCTATGTTTAAGGTAGCATTGGACAGTAGTGAAAAACTCAAAATAGTTGCCTAATGTCCAAATTATCACTTGCTTATATTTTTCAGCAGCAGCAACTGCTGGTCGATCAACATTTTCAGCTTCCACAGGTTGAAGCCCTCGCAAGTGATTTGTTACTCCACACGGGTGATCAAGTGATTGCCCGTGACCTGCTTCCCGATGAGCCGATTCCTACAGGCTTGCAACTGGTACCCATCCGCCAGTTATTACAGTTCTGGAATACCCAGCAATTCGAACAGGCCAGCCGTGCGGTACAGCTTTTAGAATGGCGCCGGAATCACAAATTTTGTAGTCATTGCGGTACGGCCACCGAAGCACATCCGCTTGAACATGCGATGCTCTGTCCATCCTGCAATTATCGTCAGTATCCACGGGTTCAGCCTTGTGTCATTACTGTCATTACCCGGGGTGAAGACGAAATTTTGCTGGCCAAAAACGCGCGTAATACCAAAAGCCAGATGTATGGCCTGATTGCCGGTTTTGTTGAAGTTGGCGAAACGCTGGAAGAGGCAGTACGTCGTGAAACGCTGGAAGAAGTCGGTTTAGAGCTCAAGAATATTCAGTATCTGGCTAGCCAGCCCTGGCCGTTTCCAAGCAATCTGATGATTGCCTTCAAGGCTGAATATGCCGCGGGTGAAATCGAATTACAGCAAGAAGAAATTAGCGATGCGCGATTCTTTAAATTCGATCAGCTGCCTGAAATTCCGTTCAAGGGCAGTATTGCCCATGCCATGATTATGCATGTGACTCAAGGTACGGCTGTCGCAGACGATACCAAGACCTGGCTCTAGCTCTTATTGAGCTCAAGTTTGGCTGAACCAATAAAAAAAGAATCCAAGGGAGATAATCTCCTGGATTCTTTTTTATGCCTTACTACTGGGTTAAATCCCGCTATCAGTCTCGAGATCTAAATGCATCCTCGAGTGCCCAAAGCACCTGCGCTTTGGTCTGGAAATAGCGACTGAACAAACTAGATAATGAACCTACGATTGTAATATGGCCAAGTTTCGGAATATGAATCAAATGGCTATGATTGCCCTTTTCTCGCAATACCCGATCTAGATCCTGACTATTAAAATGGCCAACGATGTTGTCCTTTTCGGCAATAAACAGATAATGTCGGGTTGGGCTATTTTTAACAAAATAATAAGGCATGACCTGCTGATATGGCACCGTCTGATCAAAAGCATCAGCACAAATCGGATCATTTTTATAATCAAAATGATAAGGCCCCGCCAGACCAATAATCGCACGGATTAGACTGTGGTCAATGCTGGCAGATTGCGGATGATACAGTGCAGACATGACATTGAATGCCCCAGCCGAATGTCCCATCAAAACCAGGTTTTCAGCACAGATATCTAACCGGCCGGCAGACTGCTGCAAGTGGTTCAATAATAAATGCAGATCATCAATATAGGCTGGGAAAATATGTTGTGGTGCCAGATGATAATTCATCACCACCACATCATAGCCTTCTTTGGCAAAGGCCTCACCAATGAACTGATAATCCTTTTTATCGCCATGCAACCACGCGCCGCCATGTACAAAAACAATCAGGGGGCGATGGGGCAAAGGCTGCTGGCTACGGAACAGATCAAAGCGTTGCCGTGATTTTAGACCATAAGCCAGCTGAGTTTCGATCGTGTAACCCTGTTTAGGCGTTAAACGATTCAACGCATAACTGCCAAAATCATAGAGTCTAAATGCTTTATAGCGTTGCTGGACTTCCAGAATCTGATTCGACAATTGGTTTTTAAAATGACCGACCTTATGGAGCATCGGTTGGTTCAACCGTATCAGGATCTATCGCAACCGGCGTCTGTTCGATACCGGGCTGTGCATAAGCAGGTGCTGCAAAGTTCTGACTGCTCAGATTTGAAGACTGTTCAACATTATCAATCAGGGTCACAATTTTGGTGACATTGCCCACTTGCTGCAATACCTGATTCAGGTCAGCAATTTCTGCGCTGTTCAAACGTCCCATCACATACAGCACGCCATCTTCAGTATGCACATGTACTTTACTGTCCGCAACCACAGTGGCTTTCATGATCAGGCCACGGGTATTCGCTGTGACCGCAGTATCCTGCATGATGGTGCTATAGCTGATCTGGTTGCCTACAGTAATAAAATTATGTACCGCTTTGACATCGCTCATGGATTTGACATTGTCTTCTGCCAGCTGCTTGAGATGTGCATCGGGCACCTGACCGGTCAGCAAGACATTGCCATGAAAACTTTCAATATTGACCCGGGCCTGTTTGAAGCGCGAATCTAGTTTATAAAGATTAATTTTTGCAGTACGGACAATCGAGGAATCAATAAACACCTGCCCCAAGGTACGCGCCCCACTCTCAGTTCCTACAGGAGCCGTACCTGTGCCGCTAGAAATAAAACTGGCACAACCTGATAAACTTGCGACACACAGCATTGTTATTGCAATACGCTTAACCACTCAGCAAGACTCCTTCATTTTATTACGTCTTTTTCAATCTAATAATCTGTCTTTAAGCTCAGATCATGGCAACTCTGCTTGAACTTTACAATGATCTTGAGGCAAATATAAGCATCTTTAGACCTTATTTTATTCACAGATTAATAAACTCTTGATCAAAAGTAAAAGCATTTTCAATCCATTCCAGATCATAAGGGTATTGCGAAAAGTCATGCTGTAGGGTTTTTGCAAATTGCTGTTTAAAATCAAAACAAATCACGTCAAAACGATAGTAATAGTGTGCAAATTGTGGATTTTTCTGAATAAAGCACATTGCCGTCTTGAGCATCTTGCCCTGTTTTGCTTTCGACACCGACTCGATCGCTTGCGCATATCCGGTGTGTGCACGAGCTTTGACTTCAACAAAGATCAGCTCCTGTTCACGTACCAGAATCAGATCCAGTTCACCATAACGGCTGTGATAATTGGCTGTAAGCAATTGAAATCCCTGCTGCTGCATCAGTTGGGCGGCTTGCTGTTCTGCCCATGTACCTAATTGCTGTCGCATTATTCTCTTTCCCTGTTAGAGCAGCTTTACACCTGTGCCACTGTACTGAAAACATTGCGGAGTACGCTGGACACCGTGTTCAGTGATCTGAATCCGGCCGGTTCTGCCCTGAAATTCAATCGTTTGCAGCCGCGGCTGAGATAAATACTGCTGGGTGATGTGCCAGGCATCGCCGCCAAAAGCAATCAGGCGCTGATAAGACAGATTAACCGGTTCCTTGGCATAAGCTTGCAGCACATCCGGCCAATCCGCTAAGTAAAGCACTGGAACATCACAAAACTTGATCCCTTGTGGCAGCTTGTGCTGTTCGCTCATGGCATTGGCTACGGTATACATCCGTGAACGATTTAATTCAGGCATGACAGCCATCCATTCTGCATTGCCCAGAAACAATAATCCCTGCTTGGGCATTAAAAATCGTGGTGGTTTATCTACGATTTTAAATTTCAGATCACTCTGGCTCAGCAAGGACATCAACAACAGTTCATGCTCCGCTTCACTGCCCGGCTGGCGTAAAATCAGCAGTTGCCGAATCCCGTCTTTGAATAAAAGTGCTTTTAAGGCAGCGGCATCATCTTTCTTGGATAGACTGAACTGCCAGACATTGGGAGAGACATCAGCCACTTCATTCAGGCTGAGGGTACGTACTTTGGGTTTGCTGTTCAGCAGTTGTTCCACGTCGCTACGTGCCAATGGCCCCACCACCATTCTGGTCTTTTTATTGACATGCTGTTTAAGTAGCTGGGAGATATTTTTCTGATTGGCATTGACCCATTTCAGCGGAATCTTGTGTCCTGAAGCGGTATAGGCACTGAGAAAACCCTGTTTGATACTCGATGCAGCTCGCGCCAAAGGCCCGGATTCGGGTAGAATGATCAACACTTCTGCTTGAACGCTGCTGATGCAGCTGACTAAACACAAGCCTAATATTTTATTTTTCATCTTCCATTTTTTATTATTCAATTTATTCCACATGGAGAAACCTATGAGTGCTCAGTTATTTGTTGTTGCGACTCCAATCGGGCACTTAGATGATATTAGTTATCGTGCAATTCAGGTGTTGAAGTCGGTGAGTCTGATTGCTGCTGAGGATACACGAACTTCGGCACAGTTGCTTAAACACTTTAATATTCAAACACCTTTGACTGCATGTCATGAACATAATGAAAGCAACAAAATTGAGCAGCTGATCCAGCGTCTACTGAACGGCGAAGATATGGCCCTGATCAGTGATGCTGGCACGCCCCTGATTAGCGATCCTGGTTTTAAATTTGTTCGGGCTGCTCAAGCGCATAATATCCGTGTTATTCCTGTGCCCGGTGCTTGTGCTGCGATTGCGGCCTTAAGTGCGGTCGGCTTGCCAAGTGACCGTTTCAGTTTTGAAGGCTTTCTGCCATCCAGACAAAGTCAGCGCCTGCTGAATCTGGAAAAACTCAAAGATGAAACCCAGACCCTGATTTTCTATGAAGCACCGCACCGGATTCTGGAATGCGTTAAAGATATGGCGAGCATATTTGGAGCAGACCGTCCTGTTGGCTTCGCGCGTGAAATTACCAAGACTTTTGAAACCATCAAGAAAATGACTTTAGGTGAACTGGTCGAATTCATTGCTAATGATCATAATCAGCAAAAAGGTGAAATTGTTCTGGTGATTGGCGGAGCAACCGAAGAAAAAGATCTGGATCAGGAAAAGCTGGATAAATTATTGAATCGCTTATTACAGGATCTGTCAGTCAAAGCAGCTTCACAACTGGCAGCAGATTTAAGCGGTATCAAAAAGAAAGTGGCTTATCAACGTGCTTTAGAACTGACATCAGCCAACGATTAATATTCTAGCTATCTATCACTTTTATTTTTGCAAAAAAAACACCACAACTGATGTGGTGTTTTTTTATAAAGCCAAGTCAAGGAATGACTTATTCTTTAGCTACTGACTCATCTGCCGGTACTTCAACGATACGGCCGCCACTTGCGAGAAAAGCCGCAATTTCGTCTTCAAGTGCCTGACGCTTCTTTAACTTTGCAGTCACTGTCAAAGTTTCAGCTTCTGCAAGATCGTTATCATTGACGACCTCTGTACTCTCTGTTGCGCCTTTTTCAGCTGCTTTTGCTTCATCATCGTCAACGATTGAATCTTCAACGTCGTCGTCATAATCATTCATGTCTGTCATTTGCATCTCCCCCAAAATGAGCGCTCGCTTTGTATTTAAAGCCAGGTGTCGAATTAAGTGAAATTTAGCAATCTATGTGGCATTCGCCTAGTACCAAATATTAAAAAATCGTATTTTTTTTAAACAAAATCGTTACTCTTTATGGATGTTTGTTTAAAAAATTTACATTTCAACGTTAAGCTGCATAGCGTGTGTCTTTAAGTAAACTCAGACCATTGGCCTGTGCCATAAATGCATCTTTTAACATTGGCTGATTTTCTACCTGTTTCAGACCGAAATTACGTGCCCAAACCATCGGGAAAAATGAAGTCGTTTCCATCCAGCCAATCGCAGACATGCTGTGCATCATGGCATCGTTTTGTCCTTTACGGCGGTGCTCATAACGCTTCAGGCTTTGCTCATGTGCCCAAACACCACGTGACTGATCATGCAGCAATACATCACAGAGCACGGCAGCATCCAGACAGCCAATATTCACCCCTTGACCTGCCAGCGGATGAATCACATGGGCAGCATCACCAATCAAAGCCAGACCATCTTGAACATAGTGTTGGGCGGCACGTGCTTTTAATGGAAAAGTCGCACGTGGTGTCGCTTGTACGACCTCACCGAGCATATGATGACTTTCACGGGTCAATAGCTGTGTAAAGTCAGCATCTGACAACCCTGCATATTCTTCAGCATAATCATCCGGCAAAGTCCAGACGATGGATTGCCAATGTCCCTGCTCTTCTTTTTTTAAGCTGGCCATCGGTAAAAAAGCCAGAGGGCCAGTTTCCAGAAAAATCTGGCGCGCCATATGCTGATGGGGCTGTACAGTTTGAATCGCACAGCTGATCCCGGCCTGTTTATAGTCCAGTACATCAATATCGATGAAAGCTTGCTCACGGACAAAGGAGTTGGCACCATCTGCACCAATCACCAGCTTGGTTTTAAGCTGTGTGCCATCGGCCAGATGAATGATCCAGACACCGACTCCGCGTTCTACCCGGCTGACTTTAACTTCGGTACGGTAATCCTGTACAGCGTCAAGCATCTTTTGCTGAATAGCCAGATTCAGGATACTCGGTTCCACCATCGAACCTAAGGCCTGTTCTACTGAGGGTATTTTTTCTGAAGGCTGGCCGAAATTAATATCACCATAGCCATTTTTATTCCAGACCTGCATACCGGTATAAGGCTGCTGACGTGCCAGTTTTTCCCATACACCGACTATTTTTAATAGGTGAATGGTTGCCTGACTCAGCGCCAAAACACGTGGATTCGCTACACCTAATGCCTTATCTGCATCTAAAATTGGGGCAGCGTCTAAAACTGTAGGCTGCACACCACCTTGCGCCAGCAGAAGTGCAGTCAGTCCACCGACCAGTCCACCGCCAATAATGACCACATCCAAGATTTCGTTATTTTGATTTAAGCTCATGCTTTTAATCCCATGGCATAATTCGCAACCAAAGGTTTAATGCCTGGAATATTTTCAAAGCAGATTAAGCCTGTGTTACGCATCAGTTTGAGGAATGGATTCTGGTTACTAAAACCGCGTACCACTGAATCACAGAATTTAATGACCCGCTGCTGATCTTTCAGGCGTGATTTTTCGTAGTCCTGTAGCATGGCTGCATTGCCTAAATCAGCACCCTGCTCAAGTTGCTCTGCCAAATAGCGATTAAGCACATAAGCATCGCGCATACACAGGTTAAAGCCCTGTCCGGCTACAGGATGGATGGTATGTGCAGCATTGCCCATCAATACCACACGGCCAACGGCCTGTTTTTCTGCCAGGACTTGAGAGAGTGGGAAGCTAAAACGGCGACCGGTTTTCTGGAATTTTCCGGCACGATCGCCATAGGTCTCTTGCAAGGCATCAAGAAAATGCTGATCATTTTCATCGCCCAACCATTCACCTTCTGTGCCTTTTTTTACCGGCCAGACCACGGAACGGCGATATTCACCTGGCAATGGCAATAACGCCAAAGGGCCTAAATGACTGAAACGCTCAAAACCGACATGACCATGGGGCTTCGAGGTTTGTACTGTGGTCACAATCGCGACCTGATTATAATCGTGTTCTGAAGTACCAATGCCCAATGCTTTACGGCAGAAAGAATCACGACCGTCTGCGGCAATGACCAGTTTAGATTGTAAAGTCAGCTCAGATTCACCACGCTGCGCCTGAATATAAGCACAATCGGCATCTTGGGTCAGCGATGTGACTTGTACACCATCAATCAGTTCAATCAGTGGCTGTTTTTTCACTTGGGTCAGCAGCACACGGCCGAGCCAGGCATTTTCAATCACCTGACCGAAACTTTCGACTTTTTCCTGTTCTGCTTTTAGGCGTGCCTTACCAAAGCTGCCTTGTTCGGTAATATTGACTTCCAGAATTGGTGTGGCATGTTGCTGTAGTGCATCCCAAAGGCCGAGTTCCTGATAGATCTGTACACTACGGCGCGACAAGGCACTGTTACGCGCATCAAAACTGGAATGATACGGGGCAAGATGTTCATCATCATAATCTGGATATTTGATGGCTTCCAAAAGTTTGACTGCAATATTGGTTTTCGCCAACATCAGTGCGAGGCTTAAGCCCACCATACCACCACCGACAATGATGACTTCTTGTTGCATGCTGTAATCCTTTCAATGTCGTATCCAAGTCAATAGATACTTATAATCATGATGGATTTTATATTAGCTCAAAAAAATTCTTTTTTATAATGAAATAGCGTGTCTCGCCTCTGATGTTTATTGTTTCCGGGTGGCCAACCAGCACAGAATTGCTCCAGCCGTAACCATTGCCACACCCTGCCAAAAACCAAAAGACAAAGACGTACTCAGCAATAATGCTGCAAATAAAGCAGATAACACCGGAGTAAAATAGGAAGCACCCGCCATTAATGTCATGTTTCCAGAAATAATTCCAATATTCCAGGCACCATATCCCAAACCTAAAGCTCCGGCTGCCATAATCAAAGTGACGGTATTATCATAAGTAAAATTAAGCGCTGCTCCATTCATCAGGAAATATTTGATCCAGAGCACAACCGCAGCAAGGGCAAAGAATATCGTGACCAAGTTTTTACCTTGAGAAGTTTTTACGGTCACGGAACAATATGCAGCCCACAAAACCGCTGCAGCAAAAGCTAAACCATAACTAAGAGGATTAGCTTTCAAATTGCTCCATATTTGTAAGAGATCAAAGCCGGTATCTCCGCCTAAAACCCAACAAATTCCAACCAAGGCCAATAGGCAACCAGGAAGAATTAAGAGATTGGCTTTAACCTTGTTAAAAATGATTGCAAATAATAAGGTAAAAGTCGGCCATAGATAATTAATCATCCCTACTTCAATGGCTTGCCGACTATTTTGAGCATAACCAATAGAAAGGGCAAAACATAATTCATAAGCAACAAATAAAAGACTTCCCCACCATAAATAAGGCTTTGGAATAGTAGAAAGCTTGGGTAGACCGATGGTAAAAAATAAAATAATGGATGCCACACTGTAAATCAGGGCAGCACCTGCGACCGCTCCAAAACTCTCACTGACACTACGAATTAAGCCAACATTCGTACTCCAGAAGATGACCGCAGAAAGACCAATTAAAGTCGCGACATTTCGATTAAATACCGGTAGAGCGTTTAAGAGCATGGGCTATTTACTCAGAATCAAAGATATTCAGATATATGCTTTTGTAGTTTTAAAGATTAATTTTTCGACTCATTCAGATCATGCAATGAATCAGAATGATAGTAAATAATGCAGACTTAAATTTTAGATAAGAACTGTAACTTTCAGCTAAATTTATAGTTTTGTATGACTAAAATTGGCACAACATTTATTTTTTTAAATCGTCGCTTAGCTTTTAAGGAGAACTAAGATCTACAGCTTGGAGGTAAAAAAATCATTTGTTTATGGACGTTTTTTCCTCATAACTCCGCTATTTTATGGCTATCCAAACACCCAAAATGCCGTCTCTGTCAGCCAGTCATCTAGCTCAAATCACCATAATAAAAACGGAGCCTCAGCTCCGTTTTATTGATAACTATTCCATCCACTCAAGCCGAATTTTAATTATTTAAAATCAACCTTGTAGGGATGTAAGCCATATAGATTAATCGTTGGCGTATTAACGCACCACTCGGCTATGCGGCTCAGTGTGATGCACTGTTTTTCCTAATTTCGTACCGGTATAGATCAGGTACAATGCCGACAAACCAACCAGTACATAAACAATTCGAGAAAGCGCAGTCATATCACCAAAGATTGCAGCAACCAAATTAAAGTCGAATGCACCAATTAAACCCCAATTGATGCCACCAATAATTGTTAAAGCGTAAGCAATCCAGTCAATCGTATTTAGTCTCATAAGTCTTCTCCTGCTGTTCTTTAAGTTTATTTAAGGATCAGAGAAAGTATGAGAAGCAAAGCGCATTTAATATGTAGCTTTGATGCTAAAAACCGATTTTCTGTGTTGAATTCCTGTCAATTTTTAAGCTGCAAATTTTAACTGGGTGAGTTTTATTTGACCTGTTCGTGATAAATGTAATTGAAATCTTTTTTACTATCGTTGCGCAATCTCTCAAAAGATCTGGCTTCAAATCTATTAGAGCAGTCATAAAAAAAGCCGATCTAAGGATCGGCTTTTCATGTCTCTAAAATTAAGCAGCCTGTGCTTTCGCCATTAATGCTTCAATGTCTTCTACCGTTTTCACGACTTTCGCGGTTAACACCAACGGGCCATTTGCAGTGGCCACGACATCATCTTCAATCCGGATGCCAATGCCACGCCATTTTGCATCCACAGTTTCATCATCAGGTGCAATATATACACCCGGCTCAACGGTGACCACCATGCCTTCTTCATACGGACGCCATTCACCATCGACCTTATACGCGCCAACATCATGCACATCCATACCAAGCCAGTGACCCGTGCCATGCATGTAGAACTGGCGGAAAGCTTCTTTTTCTATAATGTCGTCGATATCACCTTGCATCAAGCCAAGATCAAGCAGACCTTGCACCAGGATGCGCACAGCAACATTGTGCGGTTCTTTATAGGAGTTGCCAATTTGCACGGCATTGATCGCAGCGATTTGGGCATCCAGTACCACGTTATACAAGGCTTTCTGTTCCGGACTGAATTTACCATTCACTGGAAAGGTACGGGTAATATCTGAAGCATAAAGCTGATATTCAGCCGCGGCATCAATCAACACCAAATCACCATCTTTCAGCGCTTTATCATTTTCTACGTAGTGCAGGATGCAGGCATTTTCACCGCCACCGACAATACTGTTATAGGCCGGAACACCGCCATTCTTGCCGAAAATATAATTCAGCTCGGCTTCGAGTGCATATTCCATCATGCCCGGACGTACTGCTCGCATCGCTTGAGTATGTGCATCTGCCGAAATATCTGAAGCAATTTGCATCAGTTCAATTTCATTGTCATCTTTATGCAGACGCATTTCGTCAATAATACGATCCAGCTGAATCACTTGAGCAGGTGCAGACGTACCACGCCGGCTTTCACCACTTGCAGTCGCAATCCATTTCGCTACACGTGCATCAAAATCCGCGTTGTGGCCAATGCGATAAAATAACTGGTCTTTATTTTGTAATTTTTCCAGAATTCCTTCATCTAGCAGATCAATCGGATAGGCTTCATCTGCATCATAATCCTGCATCGCCCCATCAATCCCTGCACGATAGCCATTCCAGATTTCCATTTCCCGGTTACGTTCCCGGCAGAATAAACTATAGCTATAGCCTTCTTCTTCAGTGTCAAAAGTTTCAATCACAGCCACAGCTTCAGGTTCTGAAAATCCAGTTAAATAGAAGAAACTACTGTCTGCACGGTATTTATAATCTGCATCACGGTTACGCATCGCCACCGGACTGGTCGCGATAATCGCAATACTGCGTAAACCAATTTCCCCTGCGAGAATACTGCGACGTTCCTGAAAATCAGCTTGTGTTAATTTCTTCATTACACCTTACTTCTTGTCAATTCATGCTTTTATTGAAATATTCTCTTGAAAACAGAACATATATTCTAATGAAACAGCAAAATATATGCCTGATTTCAAGCAGTGTGATGACATAGCTAACTATTTAGTTAGCTTGGACGTTTAGGCGAGAAAATTTCGACCACGCTTTGCGCCTCTGTAGCAGAAACCTGAGGCTGCACTTTTTGTGTCAATTGCTGCAAGAGTGGCGTTTCCTCAACCTCTACTTTTTTACGTCCCAAAGACAGGCTCACTGGAATCAGGCGCACAAATTCATACAATTCCTGATAGCTTTCTTCACCTTCGGCATCATCGTCTGATTCTTCAAACTCAACCGCGGCTACATCTTGTAAATGTTCAATCAGTTCTACTTCGTCCTGACGAATATGACCAGAAGCCAGACCAAAACCTAACACCACGCCTGCGCACCAGTCCGCCAATGCCTGCACACGTTCTGAGAGCACATGCTCATCATCTGGAAGCAAAGGTAAATAATCCAGTTCATCTTCAGACAATGCATGGAAAACATCTTCAGCTTCGCCAGTCAACAGTTCTAATGCTTCGGCATCCAGTTCAGGCACATCCAGTGTTTCTAAAATCTGTAACCATTCTTCACTGCTCGGTGCCTGGGTGACACAAACAATCCCGGTCAGCAAACCATGCAGTTCACTCGGGCTAGAAATTTCCTCAATTGAAGAAAAATTGCGGTGCCATTCGGTCCAACCTGAAATATCGTCTTGCATTCGTTTATCCAATCTCTATACTGCTTATATATTACCTCTGTTTGCAACACTGTGCGACCTCGATATGTTAGAAGAATTACAGCGTCTACAAGTGCAGATTGGCGTGTTAAAAACGCGACTCGCACGGCTTGAAAGTGAGAATTCCAGTTTGCGCGAAGAGCAAGACTCTTCCATGGTGCAACATCAACAGCAAATTGAACAAAAGAACAGCGTGATTGCGCAAAAACAACAAGAAAATGAACACCTGACCGAACAGCTGACAGATTCTCGTGCCCAGTTTCAACTGCTCAATAATGATGCAACTGCACTGGCAGACCGTTATGGCCGTCTGGAAAAAAGCTGTACCGATCTGAAAAACCGTTTTCAGGAAATTCTGGCTGAACGAAATGAACTGCGGGTTTTGAAGGAAAAGATGCTGATCGAGCAGCGTCATGCCCAACAGGAAATTCAGCGCCTCAATCAGGAATCTGAGCGTTTAACCCAGAAAAATGAAAATGCCAAAGCCAAAGTTGAGGCGATTATTCAACGTCTGGCAATTCTCGGTACTGCGCAGGATCATCATGCACAAGAAATCCAACAACTGGCCCATCCGACTGAAGTGACTGAGGAAGCCTCATCATGAGTGAACAAATTGCAATTGATCTCAGAGTATTGGGGCATAGTTTCCGTCTGGCCTCTACTCCTGACAAGCAGGAAGAATTAGAGCGCGCGGCACAGTTATTGAATGATAAATACGATGAATTTCGTCGTAAAGCACCACGCATGGAACCCAGCAAGCTGATTATCATGGTGGCACTTGAGCTGATGCAGGAAGTCTTGAACATGAACAGATCACTGCAACAATATGCGCATTGCGAGCGTTTGTTACAAACCATTTTAGAAGAAGTTGAGGAACTAACAGAATAATCTCATATTCTGTTTAAACTTCGGCCATTTGGCTGAACTGTTTACAGTTCATGAACAGCATAGAGTTGCCACACCGACATTATCGTTTATAATTAACTTATCTCTGAGGTGTTCGCCAGCGGGTCTATATCCCTGCCGATACTTATATCTCCGGATGCGTTCTGCATATTTAGAGTGTATGCCTGCCTTCGTGCAGGAAACCCAGCAAGTATGCGTCGCGTCCACCTTGAACTCATCGGGTTCAGGGTAACGACATGCAGCGGCATCTTCGGAGTACTTTAGTTTTTTGCTTAAAATATACTTATAATTCTCTTAAAATCCTTTCTAAATTTTCTCTCAGTTCTATATTTCAGTATTTATCTCGGTCATTTTTCAAAGTTCATTTTATTCATGCCATTATCTGGTAGGCCTATAAAATGCTTAACAAGAAAATCGCTTTAACTTTCTTTTTAAATACATATTGAATTTTCAAGTTATTTGATCTCGATCTAAAATAAACATGGCCCAGATTGCGGCAGGAATCCAGCCTAAAATTGAAATCTGCAGCATGAGACATATTGTTGCTTCAACCGGTTTGTGAATGGTCATAAATAATGACCAGGGGAAAATAAAGGCAATCATCAACTTCATTTTAAATACCCTCTTGTGTTCGTGTTTGCAATTTTAATATCCAGTTTTTACTGGACTCTGTGTTCGCTCTTTTTAGAGTTATCAAAAAAATATGCATGCTGTATCATTCTAAAAAACATCTCAAAAGCCTAATTCAGTTAGCTTAAATGCAGCTTAAAAATTATTTTAAATCAGCTTAGCGAACTTATATTTTCAGTTATCGTCTTGACGTTTTTATGAAAAAGACCTTGCTTTCACTCGCGCTGCCCAGCAGCTTTTCACTCGACTGAAACCCCTCATCTTTGGGCTGTTTAGGTGAAAACTGATTGCTACTTGGCAGCCGTATTCAAGGGTGATACCCGCCAAATCACGTCACCGACATCATCAGCCACTAAAATGGCGCCTGCAGAATCTACGGTTACACCAACAGGGCGCCCAAATGCTTTGCCCTGCTCGCTTAAAAATCCGGTTAAGACATCTTGAGGCTGACCGAAAGGCTGGCCATTTTGAAAGGGAACAAAAATCACTTTATAGCCACTATGCGGTTTGCGGTTCCATGAGCCATGCTGGCCAATTAGTGCACCATTTCGATAATGAGGCATTAGATCTGCTGTATAAAAACTTAAGCCCAATGATGCTGTATGATTACCCAAAGCATAGTCTGGTGGAATTGCCCGTGCCACCCGTGCAGGGTTTTGCGGCTTGACCCGTGTATCTACATGTTGGCCATAATAACTATAGGGCCAGCCATAAAAAGCACCGTCTTTAACCGAGGTGAGATAATCTGGAACCAGATCATTGCCGAGCTCATCACGCTCATTGACTACCGTCCAGAGTTTGCCACTCTGTGGTTGCCAGTCCATACCATTCGGATTACGAAGTCCGGTCGCAAAAGGTCGTGCTTGAGCATTAGCCAGGTCAAATTCCATGATCAGTGCCCGGCCTTCTTCTTGATCCAAGCCATTTTCAGCCACGTTACTGTTGGAACCTACCGTAATATAAAGTTTGCTGCCCGTAGGATTGGCAATGACATTTTTGGTCCAGTGATGGTTTAAACGACCCGCCGGTAAATCCAATACTTTGGTGCCGGTTGCAGTAATTTGAGTAGCACCTGCTTGATAAGGAAAGCGCATCAGGGCATCAGTATTGGCCACATACAACATATTGCCGACCAGTACCATGCCAAATGGAGAGTTGAGATTCTGTAAAAATACAGTTTTTTGTTCAGCGACTCCATCACCATTACTGTCACGAAGCAGACTAATGCGGTTAGCACTCGGATGCGATGAGCCGGCTCGCTGCATTACCCATTTCATGATTTTGCCTTTAATTCCTTTGCTATCATCAGGCTTGGGTGGTGCATCGGTTTCGGCCACCAGCACATCACCATTTGGCAATACATAGAGCCAGCGCGGATGCTGCAACCCTTTGGCAAATGCCTGAACTTTTAAACCTGTAGCGGGAGTGGGCATTTTACCCTCAGGCCAACCTTTGGCAGGTGCAATATTGACTGTAGGCAGCAAGCTGGATTTTGGTTTGGGTAACTGTGGCTGGGAACCATAACTATCAGCAATTGGCGACTTGGATGGCATAGTACAAGCCGTCATCGCCAGCAGAAGTGCCAAGCCTGCACTAGGCAAAAAAAAGTGAACCGGCTGAATAGGCATTTTTATCTCTTGTTATTTTTTATCGTCATCGACTTACTTTAAAAAACAATTGGAGATGCTACTAGCGGCTTGATGTTTTTTCTGGTTATGAATTGGTTATCAATTTTGAAGTAGATTTGTTTTTTTGTCGTAGCAGCATGATGCACAAGAGCTAAAAGAATTCTGATCAGCCATTCGATTCAGGGATTGTTGTAGTTCATCCAAGCAAAGCTCTGTTTTAAGGTTTCAGATACTGTTCAAAATAAAAGCCCATCTTTTGATGAGCTTCTACGTGCAAATCAGACCTGAATGATCCTAAACCTAGAGAATCTATGAGTAAGAGAGTCAGATATTCGTCTGAAATACTTCAAAAAACAATTAAGGGAACTCATCCAAACAGCTGGGTAATATTACACAGCCATATGAACTGCAACGGCTCATTGAATTTTCGCATTTCAACCACGAAATGCCGCTTCAATCGCGGAGATGTCAATTTTCTTCATGGTCATCATTGCATCAAAGGCGCGTTTGGCGGCGGCACGGTCAGAACTGGTCACTGCCTGAATAAGCACAATTGGCGTAATCTGCCAGGAAATGCCCCACTTGTCTTTACACCAGCCACACTCGCTTTCCTGATCTTCAGTTGCCACCTGAAATGAGAATGCTTCGTTATGCTGGAATGCCGGGCCACCATTTAGTCCAATGCAGCTAATACCCAGCACCCTAAAGTCAACGGTGATGACATCGCCTTCTTTTCCAGAAGGATAGTCTCCGGGTGCAAGGTTGATCGCGCCAATTGAGGAGTCAGGAAATGTCTCGGCATAAAATCGTGCAGCAGCTTCAGCCTCGTTATCATACCAGAGGCAGATGGTGTTCTTCGCAATATTCATCATGTTTAATCTCCATTGATTTAGGTCTTACGCGCTCTGCCTAGGCACAATGTGTTACAT
This sequence comes from Acinetobacter sp. YH01008, assembly GCF_013420435.1. Classification (NCBI taxonomy): domain Bacteria; kingdom Pseudomonadati; phylum Pseudomonadota; class Gammaproteobacteria; order Moraxellales; family Moraxellaceae; genus Acinetobacter; species Acinetobacter sp. YH01008. The sequence goes on along the minus strand of NZ_VOYD01000004.1, from coordinate 6,429 downwards.
CTATCGGGTTAATCAGAGATCTGATCCCTTCTTTATAATTCACTCAAAAACACAAAAAATCGATTTTAGATTTGTACCTTTATTAATCAAAATCTATTTCATGATCATTAAAAGAATTACTTGAAAACTCATGCTTCAAAGAAAACAAAAAAAAATATGACGTTTTAAGCAGCCAATAATTCAATGCCTTTGATTGACCAATTTTAATCAAGTTTCTAGAGATGAGATTCATTATGAAATTTGCTGAACTTAACCAGGTTGCTACCTCGTCATATGAGAATCAAGATCACAATTATTTTTTACTTTTCCAGAATTCCCACTTAGACTAGAGCACACTTTTGTTAGATCCGCTTTTTGCCCTATGACCATTCAAGAATTAAGAAGATACCTGCGTAAAACACGTCGTCATCTTTCTAAATTTGAGCAAAGGCAAGCTGCACAAAAAGTTTTAAATCGCCTTATACGCAGCCCGCAATTTATTCATGCCAAGCACATCGGCATTTATCTGCATGCTTTTGGTGAGATTCATACCCACACCATTATTGAACACTGCTTTAAACTGGGCAAACAGGTCTATCTGCCTGCGATTTGCGACATGAATCAACAGCTGGTCTGGATCCGAATCAGCCAGCATCAATATCGCAACAAGCGCTTTGCCTATCATCGGCTGGGAATGCGGGAGCCCATGACGACACGTGGTACTCATGTTTCTAAGCTGGATTTATTGATCATGCCGCTGCTGGCCTGTGATCATTCAGGGACACGAATCGGGATGGGTGGCGGTTTTTATGATCGAACCCTGGCTTCTGCGCCCGGGCTTCCATTCCGTCTGGGACTGGCGCATGACTTTCAACTGCTTAGCCAGTCCTTAAAACGGGAAAAATGGGATCAACCCTTGGATGCTCTTATTACCCCGACAGTTTTTTTAGCTTTCAAACGCTAATTTTTCAATTTCCCTGTTGTGAACTACTTTAAAATCACATAATTAGTCATTTTTCATACAATTTAATCTTAACGCCCCTTGTATTTTTTAAATTACCCATCACTATTAAAACATGGCAACACCGTTGTCACTCATTAGGAGTGCTCATGTCTGAAATTATTATGAATCAAGAAACCTTAGAGCCTCAGGTTCCAAGTGTACTACCCCTTTTGGCGCTGCGTGATGTGGTGGTTTATCCGCATATGCAAATTGCGCTGTTTGTCGGTCGTGAAAAATCGATCAATGCAGTTGATGTGGCTCGTAACAGTGACAATCTAGTATTTGTAGTTGCGCAAAAAGATTCGCTTACAGAAGAAATTGATCACGACAATTTATATCAATACGGTACTGTCGCGAAGATTGTGCAAGTTGTGAATCACGAAAATGATGAAAACTGTATCAAAGTCCTGATTGAAGGCCTGCACCGTGCCAAACTGAAAACCATCATTGACGAAAATGAGTATCTGACAGCAGAACATGAACTCAGCCCAATGACCGTTACGGTGGATGAAGACACTCAAGCCGTGCGCTTGCAAGAATTACGTGCGCTTTTTGCTCAATATGCAGAAGCGAAGCTACGTAATGCGCGTGAACTGATCACCGCAGCCAACAAAATTGAAGACCTGTTACAGTTATTGTTCTTCGTGGCGACCCGTGTTCCATTGAATATTGATGTCAAACAAAAATTCCTGGAACATGATGAATTCGAAGCGCATTTAACTGAGCTGATGACTTATCTATTGCAACAATCTGAAGAACAGCAGATTGAGCAAACCCTGCATGACTCTGTTAAACGTCAGATGGAAAAGAACCAGCGCGAATACTTCCTGAATGAAAAAATGAAAGTCATTCAGCGCGAGCTTTCTGATATGAACGGCGGCGCGGAAGATGATGTCGCTGAAATTGAAAAACGTCTTGCTGAAGCTGATTTGCCTGAGCATGTACGTAAAAAAGCAGAAGCTGAATTCCGTAAATTAAAAGCGATGCAGCCTGCTTCAAGTGAAGCTGCTGTGGTACGCAACTATCTGGAAGTGATTCTGGATACACCGTGGAATAAAGCCAGCAAAGTCAGCATTAACCTGAACAAAGCACAGGAAATTCTGGATGCAGACCACTATGGTCTGGACGATGTCAAAGATCGTATTGTGGAATATCTTGCGGTTCAGTCACGTGTGAAAAAATTGCGTGGCCCGATTCTATGCTTGGTTGGTCCTCCAGGTGTTGGTAAAACTTCACTCGGTGAATCGATTGCCAAGGCGACTGGGCGTGAGTTCGTGCGTATGGCGCTGGGCGGCGTGCGTGACGAAGCTGAAATTCGCGGTCACCGTCGTACCTATATCGGTGCGATGCCAGGTAAAATTGTGCAGTCGTTGACTAAAGTAGGTGTAAAAAACCCGTTGTTCCTGCTCGATGAAATCGACAAGATGGCGCAAGACTACCGTGGCGATCCGGCTTCTGCAATGCTTGAAGTGCTTGATCCATCACAGAACAATAAGTTTAGCGATCACTATCTGGATCTAGATCTGGATCTGTCTGAAGTAATGTTTATCTGTACTGCGAACAGCATGAACATTCCTGAGGCCCTGCTAGACCGTATGGAAGTGATTCGTCTTCCGGGTTATACCGAAGAAGAGAAAGTCAATATTGCAGACCGCTACCTTGTTCCTAAAGCCATCAAGAACAATGGTCTACGTGCCAAAGAATTGACCGTGCATGAAGAAGCGATTCGTGACATCGTGCGCCGCTATACACGTGAAGCCGGTGTACGTAACCTTGAACGTGAAGTGTCAAAAATTGCACGTAAAGTGGTGAAAGAAGCGGTGAGCAAAAAAGCCAAAAACCTTCAAATTGAAGTGACAGCAGGCAATCTTCCAGATTACTTGGGCGCACATAAATTTGACTACGGTATGGCGGAAGAAGAAGCGCAAATTGGCCGTGTAAATGGTCTGGCTTGGACTTCTGTTGGTGGTGAATTACTGACCATTGAAGTTGCAGCAGTTCCAGGTAAAGGCAAGTTCATTACCACCGGTTCTCTTGGCGATGTCATGAAAGAATCGATTACCGCTGCGATGACTGTAGTGCGTACCCGTGCGGATGAACTCGGCATCGAAGCCTCGCGCTTTGAAGAAACCGACGTGCATGTGCATTTACCTGAAGGCGCAACACCGAAAGATGGTCCATCAGCAGGTTTGGCTTTGACTACAGCATTGGTATCTGCTTTCACAGGTATCCCGATTCGTCCGGATATCGCGATGACAGGTGAAACCAGTCTGGGCGGTCGTGCACTGCGTATCGGTGGCTTGAAAGAGAAACTGCTTGCAGCCCATCGTGGTGGCATCAAGTTGGTGTTCATTCCACAGGAAAACGTACGTGACCTTGCGGAAATTCCAGAAAATGTGAAAGAAGGTCTAGAGATCAAAGCAGTGAAATCGATTGACGAGATTTTACCGCTGGCACTGACCTCTCTGCCAAAAGCTCTGGTTAAAGCACCGATTGTGAAAACCAAAGAAGAAGCGAAAGCAGCGCGTCATTAAGATGAGCTGATTTGCCAAAACCCTGCTCCGGCAGGGTTTTTTATTGTGTAAAGAAATTGATTAAGGTTGCAAGGCCATCTCTACCAGCCCATCAATCACATAGGTCATCTTTTTCAGATCCAGTTTATCCAAGGTGTCCAGCTCAGTATTATAATAAGGGTTACGATAATGCGCCGTATCGGTAATTAACATGGTCGAATAATTGAATTTGGCATAATTCAGATAACCAGAAAAATTCATATCCTGAGCAAAAGTTGGACTGATAAAACGTTGACATTCCAGACGGTTAAGACTTTGCATGGCAGTACAATAATCTCCGGTCATGCCAGTCGAGGCCAAATGACCAATGGCAGCAATAAAGTTCCCATGATCTGGATAAATCCATTTCAACCCCACCGGATAAGTCTGCACCAGATTTTCATCAAAATAGCCAATTGAATCCAGAATCACCACACCTTTCAGCTTCTGCTTTTTTTTCTTGAGCGACTTGGCATGAATATAGCTGCCCATATGTTCTGTCTTGAAAAAAGGCGGCTCTTCCAAGGTATAAAAAGCAAATTCGATCTCATGTTTGAGCTTGGATTTTTGCAAGGCCAATAATCTTGCGGTTTCCAGTAAACCTGCCACTCCCGAGGCATTATTGTCAGCACCATATCGATCACTAAAGACATCATAATGCGTGCCCATGACCATTTTGGTTTTGGCCTGAGCATTTAAATGGCAAATGACATTTCGATAGCTTAGGCTATTAACTACATAGACCTGAAACTGACAGGGAATGCCAAAACGCTGCATCTGTCCTTTAATCCATGCAGACACTCGATTCAGTTCTTTAACATTCTTGTAATTTCGAAATTCATCGACACTCATGATCTGGCTGAAAAACAATTCCAGATGAGAAATTTGAGCGCGTGTGTTGGTATTGGCGGTACTGAGACTTGAGCCGATTAGACCGGTGACCAACAGCAGCAAAGTACAACATCCTTTTATGATGACCTTAGTCCGCATTTATTATTATCCATTCCTTTATCAAGCGGAGACTTGAACTCAGGACATTAAAGCAGCACTAAATCCTTCATTTCAATTTCAATTTGTTTCCTGACTCAACTTCGTGTTGTTTGATCGTTATAATGAAGTATCCAATTATTGATCTGTCTGTATGAAAATCCGTATCCTGACCATTGGTCAAAAAATGCCAGCATGGGTGCTGACTGGTTTTGAAGATTATTTCAAACGTATTCAGCCCTTTGTACAGACCCAGATTATTGAACTGCCCATGGCCAAGCGCGGCAAAAACGATTCTGAAGCGGATATCCTGAAATATCGAAATATTGAGGGTGACAGCATTTTAAATGCACTCAAGCAGAACGAAATCCTGATTGCGCTAGAAGTGGGTGGACGTGAGTTCAGTACCGAAAAACTGGCTGAAACCATGAAAGGCTGGATGCTGGAAGGCAATGATGTGGTACTGGCGATTGGCGGGCCAGATGGTCATTCGGAAGCAGTACGTAAAGCTGCTGCATGGCATTGGTCCCTGTCTAAGCTCACACTTCCCCATCCCATGGTTCGGGTGATGCTGATTGAACAACTGTACCGTGCAATGACCATTAACCATAACCATCCCTACCATCGTGCAGGTTAATGACGTTGCTGAAGCGTTCTGTTTATGCAACGTTTTGTTGAATAATTCCTCCTGCTTTTTTCGCTATTTTTAATGCATTATTGAGACATCTTCTAGATGTGGTTTGACTTATGAACTTACAAACGTTGCCCGGCTTATTTATTTCTCATGGCTCTCCTATGCTGGCGCTGAATCCTGAGCAAGTGGGTCCTGCCTTGCATCGTTTAAGCGAAAACCTGCCACGCCCGGAAGCGATTATTATCATGTCAGCGCACTGGGAAAGTGAGGCACTGGAAGTCAGTAGCGGTATTCGACCAGAGACCTGGCATGATTTCCGTGGTTTTCCGCCAGAGCTGTATCAATTACGCTATCCTGCACCAGGAAATCCTGAACTGGCCGAGCAGATCTTGGGTTTGCTGGCCAATGCCGGTTTTGCTGCACATGCCAATAGTACTCGTCCACGTGATCATGGCGTATGGATGCCGCTGCTGCATATGTATCCGGATGCGGATATTCCAGTGGTTGAAATTTCCTTGCCCATGTCGATGAGTGCCGATGAAATCTATAAAATTGGTCAAAGTCTGGCACCGCTACGTGAGCAGCAAATCCTGCTGATTGGTTCAGGCAGTATCACGCATAACCTACGTGAACTGTCTTGGGATGGAACGGCGGCTGATGTACCGGTATGGGCATCAGATTTCCGCAATTTTGTCGTCCATAAACTGGCCCATAGCGATTATGATGCGATACTGGACTGGTCCAATATTCCACACATGGCGCGTAATCATCCAACACTGGAGCATTTTGCCCCGATCTTCTTTGCGATGGGGACCGGAAGCCGCTTTAGTCTGGTGCATAGCAGTTTTAGCATGGGTTCTCTGGGCATGGATGTCTACCGCTTCGATTAATCTTGATTGAAAACTCAAAATTTTAACTTTTAAATTTGGATACATTTTGCAACCAAAATCTGCGATATGTATCCATATCTTTTAGAAATGCATCCGTTATCATTTCAATTCTTTGTTCTTTATTATAAATCTATGAAATTAAAATTTATTGTACTGGCATTATTACCTTTAACTTTTGCAGCCTGTCAGTCGGGTGATATTCAGCAGGCTGGAGATCGTACAGTGGCTACCCTACAACAAAAAAGTGCAAATCAGCTGGCGAATTCAAACATGAGGTGCGACAGTTTGAAAAGTCTTATGATAATCAACAAGCTGAGCAAATTTCTCTAATGGTGTAAGCCAATCTAACGCTTTTCTAGGACGAGTATTCAGTGACATGGCAAC
>NZ_VOYD01000051.1:0-7748 GCF_013420435.1 Acinetobacter sp. YH01008 | reverse complement strand
ATATGCTTTTGGATGTCTAGTTGGGTGTTGTGTTGGTCGATCAGGTCATTTATTTGATTGATCCATTTTGTTTTAAAAAATAAAGGCTCTTTTTTGCGTAGTTCTGATATTGCAGAACTCATCGTGTTTAATTTTGTTGTTAATTTTGATAATTCTTCATTTTGGAATTCAGAAAGTTTCTGAGAAGTTTTTTCTAAATACTCAGCTTGAGAGTATTGAAACTGAAGCTCACTTCGTACTTTTTGAACAAGATCCTCAGATACTTTGATGTTTTCATCCAGTGCGATGACCTTTTTGATTTTTAAATTACGTAGCTTAATTTCATCATTTTTCAGACTAATTTCTGTAAATATTCCTCGTCTCCGGAGGTATGTCGCTTGAGGACCTTCGTGCTGAGTTGCTTCTAGGTCACTTTCCTGGTCTTCATAACTTCTGTGATCGACACGTTCATCAAATCCATTTTGTTTCAGGTGGTGATTGCATAATTCTGCAAATGATTCTCTCCAGTGGCTTACAGTTTCTGTGCCATTGTCACGACTGAAGTCCCTATATTTTTTTGCTGAAAAGTCACCATGCTCATTAATACTTCGGGTGGTGAACATGATGTGTGCATGGTAGTTGCGTTCATCACTTCCACTGTCTGTATGCGGTGCATGAATAGCAGCGTCAACGATGACACCATATTTTTTAACGAGGTTTTGGCAAAGTTCATTGAGCATATTTTTACGCTGTTCAGCGTTTAATTCACCTGGAAATGCAATTTCAAATTCTCTTGCAAGTAATGCATCTTTTCTTCGTTCGGCTTTTTCGACTTTGTTCCAAAGTGTCTGACGATTGAGTAACTCGGTATTTGTATTTTCGGGCGCATAGATTTCTGTAAATTCGACACCAGTTTTTTTTGTGTAGTCTTGTTCTTTTCCATAGAAATTGCATACCAATTTTTCACCTGAACGATATGCAGCACAAGCAACGGCTGATCGTCCATTACCTCTACTAATCGTTTTAACTGAAAAATGATATATCGCCATTTTGTTTTGCTCTTTATTTCGATTTATCGAAATTACCAACATGAATATGTTGGTCTGGGGATTACAAAGGGGATTTACCCCTTGTCGCACCATTGGATGAAATCCAATGGCTAAGTGCGCCCTTCGGGAAAACCACGATAGCATGGGCTGTCTTGAATTTCAATTCAAACAGACCTATGCTTGAGGGGGATTCCTTGAGATGGTGATGGTATGAGTGTTGAAACTTTAGAGCAAAAAATTGCAAAGCAAGAAGAACGATTAAGACAACTAAAAGCACAAAAACAAGCTATTGCTGCTCGTGAAAAAAAGAAAAATTCTGATCGACAAAGAAAAGATGATACTAGACGTAAAATTCTACTGGGGGCTTGGGTTCTAAACAAACTGAAAAATGATGAATCTTTTAAGGGTCAACTAACCGATTTTGAAAAGTTTTTAAGCACGGAAAGTAAGACTGAAGAAAATAGGCAGAAAGATAAAGATCTTTTTAATGGCGTTATATGGAATAACACCTAAATTTCGCATATGAGATTTTGTATTAAATAAAAAAACAATCCCCTAAAAATAGGGGATCTTGTTAGTAATGGAATCGACATTGAATTATAGAGATTCGTTCATCTGTCACTTCATAAACTAATCTATGCTTTTCATCAATCCTACGACTCCAAAATCCTGAAAGATTAGCTTTTAAAGGTTCTGGTTTTCCTGTTCCTTCAAAAGGTGTTCGCTGACATTCTTTGATTAAGGTATTAATACGCTTAAGTATCTTTTTATCCTGTGTCTGCCAATAGATATATTCATCCCAGGCATTATCAGTCCATTCGACGTTACGATTCGTCATCCTCAATCAACTCTCTGTGTTTTGTTTTCCCTGCACGTAATTGAGCAATTGATTCATTTAAACGACTTGCATTATTTGGAGATGAAAGGAGATATAACGTTTCCATTAAGCTATCGTAATGATCTTGTCCCATTACTACAGCATGGCCACCTTCTTTTCTTGTAATAAAAGCAACGTCTACATCATCAATTACTTTATCTAAAACAGATTTTAAATTGTTACGTGCGTCCGTATATGTAAATACATGCATATATCTATCCCTCATAGGGTAAGCTGCGTCAAAACGCTGCTAGCTAGACTACCTAGGCGGTAGTGATTGAAACTTTACAATCCTAAATGTACAGAATACTGTACATATTGTCAATTTCGTATAACAGCCATTATGTTAAGTGGGTATGTTTTTCCGCTGAATAGTGAATTAAGAATGCTCTATAAAATCATTTGTTATTTGCCTTTTAAAGAAGGATTTATCTATGGGAAAGTGGCAATTAATACTTTCTTTACTTCATCTGACGTATTTGGATCTACTTTAAGCTCATTAACGGCTTCAATAATCCGTTTACGAACAGCTTCATTCTCTGGCAGTGAACCCTTAATCTCATGTTCTTTCTGAGTGAGTAGCGAAGCATTATTAAGAGCACCCAGAGCCAAAATTTGAACCTTTGGGTTCGTATCCTTTAAATAAGGAATAATATCGTCTGCTGCTTCAATTGGGTCTAAATTCGTTAGGGATACAAGAATTACACTTAATGCATCAGGGTTCGATTCATTTTGTTTCAACAAATCAACTAGCTTATGGATTTTATCTTCTCGTGAATATGTAGGGCTATCATTAGACTTCCTTCATAAATCATTTTTCAATCAATTTAATTGTTTATCTTTCACCCAATCTAAATTGTATATGCCAGCAAGTAAATTAAACCGCAGGTTTAATCTTTTACGACGATTTCTATATACACAAGATAAAATCTTAAAACATTTCATCCTTCCAAATACATGCTCTACTTGAATTCGTCTACGACCAATCTCTCTATTTAACTTTTTTAATTCAGAATCTAGTTTTTCAGTTTTCTTTGCTTTAGATGGCATGAGGCATCCAAAACCCAATTTCTTTATCCCTAAATACCCCTTATCAACAATAAAAAAGGGCTTAAATTTTAATTTCCTCATGCTTTTTTTAAATATTTTAAAATCATGCATGCTTCCATGACTTCCACATACACTCAGTATTTCACCTGTTGTATAGTGCATAGATAGCTGAAATTTAAAGGTATGTCGCTTTTTTTTACCGCTATACCATTTCTTCTGTTTTTTTTGGACGTTGAACTAATATTTCAGTTGCATCAATCACAACAACTTCCCAATCCACTTCATCTCGATTAGGAAGTTGTTTTGGCAAGTTAAATTTTCCAGAACCGATTAAGGTATCTTCAATAACACGTGTGATACGAATTGCACTCGTTTCAGATACACCGTAACTCATACCAAGATGGAAAAATGTTCGATATTCTCTCCAATATTCTATACATAAGAGCAAACGATCTTCCAACGGTAATTTATGCGGTCGTCCTTTACCAATATGACGAGGTAAATGCTTATTTAGCTCGGCCAACATGAGGTTAAATGTAGCCCAACTAACACCGGTAAGCCTACGAAACTTAACGTCTGATAATTTTTGAATATCTTTGAATTTCATCCAAGGATTATCCCTTGAATTAAATAATTTTGCTGATTAATTTAAGATCAAATAAATTGTACGTTTTTTGATTTATGACGGAAGTCTATTAATAGCAATCGTACTTTTTACCCATTTAGGAGGCATTCCATGAGGGAGATTGGGCGCATTGTTAGTGATACCGTCATTAGCATTAAGAGTATTACGGTTGGAACTGATCTTTTCTTGAGTTTCCATCAGCTCTTTACTATGTACATCATCACTTTTTTTGGCAAAAATAAAAAATCCAATAAAAGCTACTACGATTGCCGTAATAACTAAATAAATCAACTTACTATTATTTTTCATATTACCTACGTTTTTAAATAAGAATGTTGTTACATCAATAGAAAAAGCATCAAAGAAACTTTAAATTATATTATTCACCAATTAAATAGGCTCATTCAACGCTTTTTCCAAGAGTTGATATAGTGTAATAATTATTGAGTAAATAAGAGAATTAAGTTAATGAAATACTCAAAAGAAAAAATAGTAAAAGCCCTATTACTTGCTCCTTTACCACTACTTTTTTTCACAGCATTGCTATTTATCATAATGAATCGTGAATATAGTCTATATTCAATTTTTGTGGTTTTTGCAGGGCATGGTCTTGTTTACTTAGCTTATAGTATTTTGACAGTACCTTTTAGCTTTATGGTCTCAATTCTTTTAAATCGTTATAGTATTCTTAATTTGCTAACTATCTGTATTAGCTCTTTAATTATTGCTATGCCATTTTTTGTTCTTTTTGGATGGAGCCATACAGGCGAAGTTTCGAAAGAATGGTGGAAGATGTATACCGACACTTGGACTATCTTTATGGCTCTAATTCCAGGCTTGTCTTATTGGTTATTTTTAACTGATTTTAAAGTTAAAGAATTATTAAAGAAAAAAATAATATATTTCAATATATTAGCTTTTATTTTGACTTATTTGTCTTTGTTTCATCAGAAATATACATTGATAGACCGGATAGTTGTAGACAAGCTTGGAAAAGTTGAAGTTATAGGAGGAGGATTTCCATTACAGTTTTTAGTAGATGGTGAAATATCTCCAGGCGGTAGTATAGCGCTAGATCCTTTAAATATTATTATAGGAATAGATCAATTCATTTTTTTATATTTTATTCTTGATTATTTATTTTGGCTTATGTGTCTTTTAGTCGGTTATGCGTTTTTTCGAAAGATAAAAGTGAAATTATAATGTCTAAAATATTTATAAAATTAGGAATTTTACTTGTAGGTCTATGTCTACTTCTAATCATTAATTCATACAAACAGAAATTAAATCATGATAAAGAGATGGCAACACAGACAACAATACTTTTCTTTAATTCACTTGCTAAACATGATCTAGAATCAGCAATCAAATATGTTTGGCCAGATGCGCGATTACATAAAGATTTAAAAAGTTCTGAAAGGTTTCTCTCTTTCAAAGACTCAAAAATTTTAGAAGTAGTAAGGATTAATTATGATTCAGCGGAAAGTAGACCTGAGTATTATCAAGAATTTTATAAAATTATTTCAGTGATGGTAAAAGTTAAAGTCGTCCATATAGATGATGCTGGTAGTCCAGTAGGTGACTATATTTTATTTATTACTCTTGTGAAACAATCTCCTCAATCTGATTGGCTAATTACAGAATTTGGTAGTGGGCCTTAAGATAGTAATTATAGAGAAAAGCTAAAATTAACATAATACACCTTATACGAAATGCTTTGATTTATCCCTTCTAAATCATTATCTTACTTTGAGCCGTTCCAGTATTCAGCGCACTGGAACGGCTTTTTTGTGACTATTCACGTTCCACGCCTATTCTTTGATCAATGTTTCACGGTTTTAATTAAATAAACTGAATAATTCAATCTGCACGATTTAAGCGATTATCTTGAATAAGATCATCCAATTTATCTTCTAAATCTTCAATCTTATATTTGAGCGATAAAATAGAATTTTTTAAACGCTCATTTTCAGGAGCATCAGGATTTTTTAATTGATTAAAAATTTCTAATAATTCGTTGCGATTAGTGCTTAACCTTTCAATGTCACTTTCAATAGCCATTCTTGGTGTCCACAGAGCAAGTAAAATTTGCTCATAGTCTTTGAGTTCTTGATGGCTCATTGCATCTAATTCAGCTCTAGTTTTCATGGTTTAAAATCCGTCTTGCTATGAAGAGCTTTAAAAATCCGCTTTGCTGTTTCCTCTCTTACACTTTTCGGATCTCGTAAGATGCCACTAATCCAAAGGGCAAAACTAGGATAGTCCTGGAAGTTACTTAGGTCTGATAGCTCAGAAAGTTTAGATAAAATAGCACTGTACTTGTTAATTTGAGCATCAGACAGGTTGCAGAACATATCTATTGTTTTTGGATCTCGCTCAGGAGCTATTAATTTTGGCTTAGATTTTTCTTTCACAGTGAACTTAAAGCCGACAACAGAACGTCCTTTTTTAACTGGACTATAGTCAACTGTTACATCGGTAAATTCATTAATTTCATCTAATGAGCTCTTCAAAACTCTTCGTTTTAAGTTCCTCAAATCTCTATAAGATTCTGGTAAACCAAACTCTGTAAACATTTCATCTAGCGTTAATTCAAAGCCATTTTTTGCCTGATTTTTTTTCGCTAAATGGTAAAAGTCTATTGAGTAGTCTTTTTTTAATTTTAGAACTACATCTTTTTTATAACGAGTGTATGGATTGTATTTATCTAAAATTTTCAACATCACCAAAACAATAGATGTAAACCTTAAAGATATCCCTGCATCTTCATAAGTAGCATCAATTACCCAGTTAGAGTAGACCTTTTTCCCCCTATCATTAACGTATGAAAAGGACCGATCTACTAGTTTTTTTGACGCATTTTCAATTTGTTTATAAGCAGAATTGACTTTGATACCACAGTCATCAGCAAATTGTTGAGCAGATATTAAGATTTGATCTTGTTCACTTGCATCGACATTTCTAGCAATCGGAGAAGCCATAATTAAAATTCTTTTTTCATCTACAGACATGCTTTTAAAGCATTCAGTAACTTTGTTTTGAATAGCCATTGTTGTTACTGGATAAGATTTATCATAACTATTTTCTTTATTCATTCAGATATCAAACCTTATAAAAAATGAACATGATTTTTGTACCCTTATGAGAAAACAATGTACACCAATAAACATAAGGGTACAATAATTTATTTGTACCCTTTATCATGCTATTTGTACCCTTTAATCATGCTATTTGTACCCTTTTAAACGATAAAATCATGCTATTTGTACCCTTTATCATGCTATTTGTACCCTTTTAACGCTTGAAACTATTGCTGCATAAGGTTTTCAGAGGGTCTAAAAGCTTTTAAAAGCTTTTTAAAAGAATAAAAGGGAATTTATTTCCAAAGTGAGTTATTAAAACTGCCCTTGGTACTCGCTAAAGCTCGTACTCTATTGAAGCTCGTTTCACTCGCTTCGTGGGGGCAGTTTTTTGCATATATGATCAAGGATTCAAAAAGCAAAACATGAATAATGCATTCGCTATGCTCATGCTTTTTGACGAGCAAAAGCATCAATACTTCGCTCGTAGACACTCGCTAATCACTGTCCCCAGTAATTCAATAAAAAACGGTTTTTCAGAGGGGGAATAAGCAACCTTTCGTTGTGTCACTCGTAGACACTCGCTAAAAGGCTCTCATTTGCGTTTTAAGCGATTTTATTTTTATCAACTATAGTTTTACTGTATTTCTATCAAAAGTCGCTAAAACCCCCGTTTTTTTGCGCTTAAATGGGATTGCTAAGGCGTGTAGTCATGGTTATTGTCATTTTCTGGCTTTTTAGGCTCATTTCTCTGCTGTTTTTCTTGTTCTTGGCGTCTTAAAAATGCCAAATGTTCTTGTTGCTCTCGTTCTTGTGCATAGCGTTGTTCTTGTTGCTCTCGTTCTTTACGTAACTGCTGTTCTCTAGATTCACGATCTTTTCGGTCGTTTTCGAGCTGTATTGCTCTTTTTTGGGAAAACTCTTGCTGCGCTTCGGTCTCAATTTTTTTTGTAAAAGCCGTATGCAATTCTTGGATTTTTAGATCTTCCATTTCTTCTGCATATAGTCGCTTTTGTTTTTCACCATTTTGAGGACTAAAGTATTTATTTCCATAGTTATCTTCTTCAAATATATAACTATTTATGATC
>NZ_VOYD01000050.1:0-8177 GCF_013420435.1 Acinetobacter sp. YH01008 | reverse complement strand
AAGTCACTTCAGTAAAAAAAGGCGATCGGGTGATTATTCCCTTTGTGATTGCATGTGGCCACTGTTTTTTCTGTGAACACGAGCTGATGGCTGCCTGTGAAAATACCAATAGCGGACGTGGTGCGATATTCATATGATTAAAAATAAATTTAATTGACAAAAAACCCCTTTAAGTCTTGCAACTTAAAGGGGTTTTCATTTAAATTCAGTGGGTACAGTTATTTGATGCGACAACATCAATTAACGAATGATCGGCAGAGCTACCAACTCGTACTGATATTCACCTTAAAGGCTAGTACCAATACCTATTTTAAAGAAATAGAATAGTTACACAAGCCCCTAATTTGAAACTCTTCGTTAATTCAGCAGTTTAAATCATCAAATAAGCACCTAATGGTCGAGTTTTATCTACTCCTGTACATCCTTTTTAGGTTGATATGCGGTGCATGTGGAGGGAATAAGTGTCACTGGTGCATCGTAGCGATAGTCGCAAGGCTAAACCGCTTACAGGGGATCTCACATAGGCGGAGCGTTAGAAGTAGTTGTATAGGTCGGTTAAGTTGCATGTTGGAGCAATCCTCGCAGAGATACCGCCATACTTCGACAGGGAGCGCGTGGGAGAAGGTGCAAAACCTTTAGTCCTTGTCTGCATGGTCAGCAAAACCATGTGCGGATACGACCGATGCGTGGCTCCGTCAGCCCAATTACAGGTTAATCGGCAATACTTAAGGGACGTTGGTTTTCAATCAGCGACCCTTAGGGAAAGTATTGCCGAAACTCTCTCAACGTTCACCATCAGCCCGAGCAGAGCGAGGGATGTGGGGACGTTGAAAGAGAGTTGAGAGCATTTTGTTTTACAAGATTTATGCCAATACTTCCTAGAGTTTATATACCGTGTCATTTGATTTAATTTTCATATAACAACTTTGTCCATTTTAAAATAAGCAAGGATACACAGATACCCCTATTTAACTTCGTTAAACAGTGATAATCTGTGACCTTGATCAGGGGCTTCACCCCCGATACCCCCGAAAAGCTTTAAACAGAAAAATCAAAGATTTTCCAATTTAAAGCTTACAAAAGCCAAAGCAGGGTAGATTGAAATGTCAGGACATGAACAACAAGAGAATAAGCAAGGTAAAGCAGTTCGAGAACGAACTTTTAAAGTCAGACTTTCAGAATCAGAATATCAATTGCTTGATTGCAATAATCCTTATGGTTCGATTGCAAAGTTACTTCGACAAGCAGCAGTAGAGAAAGCGACTAAAATTCATAATTCCAAAGCAGAAGATGACCAAAAAATTAAAGTAACAAAGGTTGTTGAATCTTCGTATAGCAAGACAGAGCGAGCGTTAATTTTAGAACTTGGTCGGATTGGTAATAATGTGAATCAGATTGCCAAAGCAGTAAATACAGATATTGCGGGTACTGGTGCTTTCGATAAAGTGAAATTACTTCATTTATTGATTTCAATTGATCAACAGCTTCGGGAGTTACGTCCAGATGATCGTTGATTTTTTTAGACATGGTTCAGGTTTATCAAAAGGTTGTCTTGATTATTTATTGGGTGAAGATCGAGAGCGTGAACATGCACAATTGCTCAGCGGTGATGTAGAGCTAAGCGCACAATTGATTGATAGCAGTCCTTTTGCCAAAAAATATACAAGTGGTTGTTTATCTTTTTATGAACATGATTTATCTGACCAGGATAAACAGCAGGTCATGCAAAATTTTGAGGAATGTTTATTTCCAGGACTAGATAAAGACCAATATCAAATTTTATGGGTACAGCACCAAGACAAAATTAATCAGGACACAGGTGAGACAAGGCTTGAGCTTAATTTTGTGATTCCCAATGTTGAGCTTTCAACAGGCAAACGCCTACAGCCATTCTATGCACCAGTCGATTTAGATCGAGTCGATCTATTTAAGCAGATCACCAATACCGAACATTCATTGTATGACCCCGATGATCCTGAGCATCGACAGCTATTTTTAAATAAAAAGAATCTACCCAAAGATATTAAGGATTTTAAAGAGCAGTTACATCAACGTGTTTACCGAGCGGTGGCCAATGGTGAAGTTGCCGATCGGCAAGAATTGGTGCAATGGCTTGAATCGAATCAAATCAATGTCACTCGACAAGTAAAAAACTCCATATCCATTGAAAACCCGTATGAGGGCGCAAAACGTCCCATCCGTTTAGAGGGCGAGATTTATGAGCAAGGCTTTAGAGCTACTGGCGAATATCGACAAGAAGTACAACAACGAATTGAAGAATACAGAGGAACAACTTCTGAGCGGTATCGAACAAACGTCACAGACTATCAGAGACAGCTTGAACACAAGAGCCAATATCACCGCGACCGCTATCCAACAGTCAGACGAGAAAATAGCCCAGAGCATTCAAAACAACGCCCAGACGGTCGAGAAGCAGTTAAGCCAGTATCAAAGCTTGCTGCAATCGAAATTGAGCCATTTAACGCAATTAAACGAGCAAATACAGAGCCAAGAACAGCAAGCCCAGAATCAAGCGGTACAGAAAAAACTTACCACTTTGAATATGGGACTGATTTCAGTAGCAGTTATTTTGCTTATAGCGATTTTCTCGCTTGGTCTGGTCACCAAAAACAAGTACAGCGAGATGCAGACGCTAAATACAGTGATCAACGAGAAGCAAATGAGGGTCGACCATTTGAACCGATCGGGAGGCAGTTTGACGATCAGTACCTGCAAGCGACCAGACAGCAAAGCACAACGTCTCTGTATTCAGATCAACAAGAATGCAGGGGAATGGCAGAACGGCTACATGATTCCAATGGGGTATTAAACGATGACCGAATTAGAAACACAATTATTGAGAATCATCGAAGAACAACAGCAACAATTACTGCAACAACAAGCGCAATTGCAGAAGCAACAGCAAGCTTTAGACACAATGCAAAGCAAAATTATCCAAGCCTTGTTAGCTCAATCAAAGGCAATCGAGAGCGATCAGCAAAGCTTACAGCAAGCACAGAAATCATTAGCGACAATACAGAAGCAATTTCACGATCTAGAACGCAGTACAGCAAGCTATACCGAGCAGATCAATGGCAAGGTCAGAGAGATGGGCAAGATCACAGCCGACAACGAAGAAGTTCTGGAGAGAATCTCAACCACACAGCATTTAGTCTCGTCAGAAGTAGCCAAAGCTCAACAGAATTTGCTCGAAACATCCGAGATATTGAAAAAAATATCGTCCAGATAAAAGAACTGCAAAAGGAAATGGACAAGCCACAACCTAAGAAAGATCAAGGTATGGATTTTGGAATGTAAATTTTTTTTATCTTTAAAAGTTCGCTTTTCATATATGTAGTTTTTAAAATAAAGCTAATTTTAATTGCTTAAAATTTATTCATGTGTAAATTATATTTAATATTAATATTTTTAGTTAAAAGCTTTAAAAATTAATTCTTAAAATTTAACAATTGATAAAAATGAAATTTTTTTTGCTGCATTTAATGAGGGAGTAGAGCAGGGTTTATAGATTTATTCTTTAGTACATGGTGTTCGTTCTATTGAAGTAAATAAAGCCTTATTTTTTATCATTGCAATAGGCTGTAGCCATACCTCTAATAAGTTATGACGAAAATATATTTCAATAAGGAAAGTATTATGAAATCAATATTTAAACTATCAATTTTGAGCTTGAGTTTTTTAATTGGTGTTGCTCATGCATCGCCTAGTGATGCAATTAAATTGCATGCAAGTGAGTATATTAAAAACCACAATGTTACTTTAGGTGAAGCAATAAATAGACTCGCTATTCAGGAATCTCGATCAGATGTTTTAAGTCGAATTGAAAATAAATACGCTGATAGGTTGGCTGGTACATACATAGAACACGACCCTATTTATAAAGTAGTAATTAGGCTCAAAGGCAATGAACCTGTTAAGAACTTTACGGCTGATATTAAAAATTTAACTAGTGCTGGTAAACCAATCCTACAGCTTCCGATAGAATTTCAAACAGGTGCATTTGAAACGAAAAAAGAGGGCCTAGAGCGATTAAATAAAAGTGCTAATGAAATAAAACATCAATTCAATAATGTTCAAGGTTTATCCTATGATGAACGAACTGGTGACATCAAAATTTTATTGTTTTCGGAGCTTAATGAGGCAAGATCAAATACTCAAAATGCACAAAAACTTAATTTAATTTCATCAAAATTTAATAATTTACCTTTCAAGATTGAATATATAAATGCCAAATTTCAAGACACTGTTGCGGTAAAAGGGGGGTCAAAGATTAATACAAGTGGTGGTTATTGTACTTCCGCTTTTGCTATAAAAAATAGTACAGGGTCACAGTACATGTCGACAGCTGCTCATTGTATTGGAGCTAGTTTAGATGTGCCAACTAACGCTCCTTTAACTGTGGTTGGTTCTCAGCTTAATGCAACAAGAGATGTGAGCTGGATGACTGTAGGTACAGGAAATACTGTGTCATCACAATTTAACTCTTCGCCAACTGTTACTACACAGTTGACTGGACGTAGAACTGTTGCAAATACTAAGTTAAACGATACCGTTTGCCATAATGGAGCAAATACTGGTTATAGCTGTGGTTATATTGGGGCTTTGAATTTTCAGCCTACTTATCAAGGTGCTTGCGGTACTGTAGCTTGTAGTAATACTTGGATTGCAGTTGTAGGATCTTTAAACGGAGCATCTGGAAATGGTACTTTAAAATGTTTTTCGGGTGATAGTGGTGGACCTGTATTCCAGAATAGTATCGCATTTGGGATATTGAAAGGCTCTTCATATACAGGGGCTGGTTCTGGTCAATGTAATGCTTTTTTCTATATGTCTACTGATCAAATATATAATATGGGATACTCTTTAATATATTAATAACTATCATTAGACTTCCTTCATAAATCATTTTTCAATCAATTTAATTGTTTATCTTTCACCCAATCTAAATTGTATATGCCAGCAAGTAAATTAAACCGCAGGTTTAATCTTTTACGACGATTTCTATATACACAAGATAAAATCTTAAAACATTTCATCCTTCCAAATACATGCTCTACTTGAATTCGTCTACGACCAATCTCTCTATTTAACTTTTTTAATTCAGAATCTAGTTTTTCAGTTTTCTTTGCTTTAGATGGCATGAGGCATCCAAAACCCAATTTCTTTATCCCTAAATAACCCTTATCAACGATAAAAAAGGGCTTAAATTTTAATTTCCTCATGCTTTTTTTAAATATTTTAAAATCATGCATGCTTCCATGACTTCCACATACACTCAGTATTTCACCTGTTATATAGTGCATAGATAGCTGAAATTTAAAGGTATGTCGCTTTTTTTTACCGCTATACCATTTCTTCTGTTTTTTTTGGACGTTGAACTAATATTTCAGTGGCATCAATCACAACAACTTCCCAATCCACTTCATCTCGATTAGGAAGTTGTTTTGGCAAGTTGAATTTTCCAGAACGGATTAAGGTATCTTCAATAACACGTGTGATACGAATTGCACTCGTTTCAGATACACCGTAACTCATACCAAGATGGAAAAATGTTCGATATTCTCTCCAATATTCTATACATAAGAGCAAACGATCTTCCAACGGTAATTTATGCGGTCGTCCTTTACCAATATGACCAGGTAAATGCTTATTTAGCTCGGCCAACATGAGGTTAAATGTAGCCCAACTAACACCGGTAAGCCTACGAAACTTAACGTCTGATAATTTTTGAATATCTTTGAATTTCATCCAAGGATTATCCCTTGAATTAAATAATTTTGCTGATTAATTTAAGATCAAATAAATTGTACGTTTTTTGATTTATGACGGAAGTCTAGTATTTAAAAGCTGGCTCATTTCAGTAAAAGTCGCAAGATTTTTCATTTTCACAAGGCTTTCCTTTAGAATAGGCGCATCTTATTTCTTAGCTTTGATTTCTCAATGATTCAGTTAGACCAGTTATCTATACGTCGCGGTGGACGTGTTTTATTTCAAAAAGCGTCGATGCAGTTACACCCAGGATGGAAAATTGGCCTAACGGGTGTCAATGGTGCCGGGAAATCGACCCTGTTTTCAGCTTTGCTCGGCGGCATGGAGTCAGACACCGGTTCGTTGACCCGTCCTGCGGTATGGACCGTGGCGCATATGGCACAGGAAATCAAAGCGCTGAATATGAAAGCCATTGATTTCGTCTTGTCCGGCGATGAAGAATACTGGGATATTCAGCAGAAACTGGAGCAGCCAGATCAACTGGATGATGCAGAACTGGCGCATTTATATGGCCGTTTTGATGAAATTTCAGGTTATTCTGCGCCGGCCAAAGCTTCGCAACTGATGGCCGGTCTGGGCTTTTTTGAACATCAATCCCAACTGGATGTGTCCAGTTTTTCTGGTGGCTGGCGCATGCGCCTGAATCTGGCGCGTACCCTGATGAGCCGTTCCGATTTACTCCTTCTTGATGAACCGACCAACCATTTAGACCTGGATGCCATTCTCTGGCTCGAAGACTGGCTGAAAGCCTATGAAGGTACGCTGGTGCT
Organism: Acinetobacter sp. YH01008; assembly: GCF_013420435.1. Lineage (NCBI taxonomy): Bacteria > Pseudomonadati > Pseudomonadota > Gammaproteobacteria > Moraxellales > Moraxellaceae > Acinetobacter > Acinetobacter sp. YH01008. The sequence continues at coordinate 1,617 of NZ_VOYD01000050.1, read as the reverse complement.
GATTTCGCATGACCGGGATTTTCTCGATGCGATTACCGACCATATTTTACATATTGAAAATCAGGAACTGATTTTATATACCGGTAACTACTCGACCTTCGAGCGTACCCGCAGTGAACGTCTGGCGCAGCAGCAACAGGCTTATGAAAAGCAGCTGGAAACCCGCGCACATCTGCAAAAATATATTGACCGTTTTAAAGTGCAAGCCACCAAAGCCAAGCAGGCACAGAGCCGGATCAAACAGCTGGAGCGTATGCAGGAACTGTCTGCTGCCCATGTTGATACACCATTTACCTTCAGTTTCCGTGAACCGACCAAAATGAGTTCGCCTTTATTGCAACTGGAACATGCCGATATTGGTTATGGTGACAAGCTGATTGTCACCAATGTCAATGTACAGATCACGCCAAGCAGCCGGATTGGTTTGCTCGGGATGAATGGTGCCGGTAAATCTACCCTAATTAAATCGCTGGTCGGTGATTTAAAATTGCTTCAGGGTCTGCGCAAAGACTCGGAACTGCTCAATATTGGCTACTTTGCCCAACACCAAATGGATGCACTGGATGGCAATGCCAGCCCGATGTTACAGCTGGCACGTATTGCCGATAAAAAAATCAGTGAAGCCAGCTTACGTTCTTTCCTGGGCAGTTTTGGTTTTAGCGGCGAACGCATGGATACGCCGAGTGAAAGTTTCTCGGGCGGTGAACGTGCCCGTCTGGCTTTGGCATTGATTGTCTGGCAGCGTCCAAACGTGTTGATTCTGGATGAACCGACCAACCATTTAGACTTGGATATGCGTCATGCATTAACCATGGCCTTGCAGGATTTTGAAGGTGCTGTGGTGCTGGTGTCGCATGAACGCCAGCTGATTGCCAGTGTCTGTGATGAATTGCTGCTGGTACATAATGGTCAATGCCGTGAATTTGACGGTGATCTGACCGCTTATGCCGACTGGTTACGCCAAGCCCGCATTGAGATGATCAAAAATGGACAAAAGCCAGCCGAGCCGGTGAAATCTCAGGTCGAAGTCAAAGCAACCATTTCCAAACTGGACAAAGAAGCACAGCGTAAGGAAGCGGCACGCCAGCGGGAACTGAGCCGCCCGATTCGTAAAAATATCGAAAAATGTGAAACACAGATTTCAAAACTGCAACCACGACTGGCTGAAATTGAAAGCTTGCTCGGAGATAGTGCTTTATATGATGCCTCACGTAAAAATGATTTGCTCAAACTGATGAATGAGCAAACCGAGCTGAAAGCCAAACTGGAAACAGCCGAAGAACAGATGCTGGAACTGATGATGGAACTGGAAAGTCTGGAGCAGTCCTTCTAACACTATTTCAACACCCCCATTATCTGAGAGATGAGTAACAAGCGTTATTCATCTCTTTTTTTTATTAAAACCACCCATTTTTAATATTTTCCTCCTGCTTTTCATCTCCGTGTAGTTCCTTGCTATTCTTGAGTACTGCATCTCTTCTTCAAAACTTGACACATTTTGTCGTGAATTACGCAAGTGCCATATAAGTTTATTTTTTAAACAGTGGAGTGGCTTTTTTCATACATTAATTTACAGCGTCAGCTTGCATCCTAAGGCTCTAATACAAGTGTTTTTTA